>CAMORJ010000009.1 GCA_946623775.1 uncultured Bacillota bacterium
AAGGATAGGTTCCGCTTCCACGACGGCTGGGGCTTCTTCTATGACCTCCTCTTCGACTGGCAACGGTTCTTCGGGCTTTGGCTCAGAGGTGGGTTCATCGAGCTCTCCTTTGACGAATGCATCGATATCGAAAACAGGCTTCCCGCATTTCGGGCAGAAGGCATAACCTTCATCGTGCTGTGATCCGCAGTAGATACAATATCTCATCGCTTTATCACCTATTCGCCTTTTTCGCATCGATTCCCGCGATGAACCGATATGCGGATTCCTTTTTGATGCAAAGCGCGACGTCGAATAGGCCATCGATTTCGTATTCCCTGACGCCGAGCTTCTCGAATTCCAATATCACGTGCGTGCCTTTTATGGTCCATGTGCCTTTTTCGCTGCTTTCCTGATCTAGTCTATTTAGATCCATCTCCTCATAATAGGCGACCTTGTGCTCCATCGTGATCTTGTATCCGCTGAATCTGCCATCGCCATCGATGTCTTTGGTTTCGATGTAATAGCCAACGCGCATATTGAGCGGGATGATGTTCATGTGCATCAGCGGCGTGGCGATCAAAGACAAAGTGCATAGCATGCCCAAGATGACGACAAGGCCTTTCTTGGCGCCTGCGACATGGTCTTTCTTTCTACCAAGCGACAAAAGCAAAAGAATCAGCAGCAGGTTAAGGCCTCCTAAGGCCAACGCTATAATGGTCCAAATCCCTAAACTCATAATGTCCTCTACATGAATAAATATATGGTGTTCAGGATGAGCAATAATCCCGTGATGCCTCCCACGCAGAACATCAATAGCATCGTGAACAGGTCTTTCTCTTGTCCTTTTTGGGCCTTGAACCAATTAAGGATGGTCCAGGTGACCTTGAAGCTCCTCCACAAGGCAAAAAAGAGAATAACGAGCTTCGCGAGTATGAAGACGGAGATGAACGCGCCGATGACCCAGAATAACAATGAGCCACCGAATAACGCGCCCGTGAAGATCAAAAGCAGCTTCATCGGCTCAGGATCGATGAAGATTCCGCCTTTTTTCCTTGGGTTTGCAGGCTTTTCGGGCTTCTTGGCCACGGAATCGCTTGGTTTTCCCTCGCTTATTTGGATGGGTTTTTTGCTGGCGATGGCCTCGCCAGGATCTTCGGGCTCACCGAATTTCTCGGGCTCTTCTATAGCGGGCTCCTCGATGACTTCCGCCGGTTCCTCTATTGGCGCTTCTTCTCTGGGCGGAGCGGCTTCGATGATGGGAACTGGAACTTCTTCCTGCTCGATTGGTTCAACGATTTCCCCTTCCTCTAATTCGGGCTGCTTTTGGCCGCAGAGCGGGCAGAAAACGGCGATGTCAGGAAGCTTTGTTCCACACTTGATGCAATACCTCATAACTATGCCTTAATCCCTGCGTCGCGAGACATGATCGGTTTGCCGGTCGGTTCGATGGTCGAAGTATGGCTCCAGCGGTATCCGGATACGACATAGCTTTCGGTTTTGGCGCTGCCTTCATTCATGATCATGATGTCCTTGCCAAAACCGCGACCATTGGTCGGAGTATAGGTCGTATCGATTTCTTCCCACTGGAATGACGGCCAAGAGGGCGAAGCGTGGATGATGAGCTTGTTGCCTTTGATCTCCCAAGAGCCGACGCCGTCGTATGGGTTCAGCAGGTAGTTATGGATGCTGTCCGAACCCCAGACGTCGCCGTAGTAGCGGTAGACATCGCCATTGCTTGCAATGCCCATGTAATAACGGTATCCAAACGTCGATGAACTGGCGTCGAGGGTGAATTCAGGCGTAGACCAATAACCGATGGGCGAGGATGCCCCGAATCCGCCTCCTCCCAGGGTTCCGGCGAAGACCATCGATATGCCGATGATGGAGATTAGTAATCCGCAGGACACGGAAGCGAAGACCCATATAGGCGCCTTTGTCTTATCGACCTTTATCAATTTGCCTTTCTTCCAAAGCATGAAGAAAGCGGCTAGGCCACCTGCGCCGAGGACGCTGAAGATGATGCCAAGTATCAAGGGGACGTTGGCGCCTGCGCCTCTTCCTCCGCCCCCTCCTCCGCCAGAGGCTTTGCGGATCAGGGCGCTGCTTTTGACGGCGATCAATGGGCGGACGCCGATCTGGGTGTCGACGCGGGTCTCATTGACGGTGTGGGAACCACCTAGATTGCTCTTCTCCGCAATATCGACTTTTCCAGGCTCGACCGTGTTATTGGTGGAATTCAAATAATAGACGCATCTTGCGCTTTCGTTTGTCAGGCAATACAGGCTCTTTGCGATCGCGTATCCGGAAGCGGCAGGCCTTTGGAATGACGAATGCTCCGCTAGTTCCGATTTCGTGATGAGGCTCACATTGTCCTGGATGGCTTTCTTGGATGTATTCTCGGATGAGGTGAACGGAACGACGGCATCCCGCTCTTCATCGGAAAACGCGGTCAGGTAGAATTCGCCGTTCAGGAACTGCCGCATTTCGCTGTTTTCCCAATCGTTTGCAGGGTCGTAGGAACCGCCTTGCCAACGATGGGTATCGACGACGGATTTGCACAAGAAATAAGACACGTCTCCCACTTCTTTGACGAAATGCCATGTCAGCGGCTCCCATTTGAACCAGCACTTTATGTTCCAAATCTGAGAGGCGACGATGTTGCCTGGGAGCTCAATCCCACCTGAATACGGGCGGCATGGATCCACCGGACTATAGTAGTTGTCGTTATATTCGTATTTGTTGGGGGCGATCAGTTTGCCGTTTGCCTCTACTTCGTTCATCTCCGCGGTATAGCATATGAGGCTTGGGTAATTGCCAACGGTTATGGAGGCTCCATCAAAATCGATGGAATAGGATTCGGCATTCACTTGCTGAGCCGAGGCGGACGCCCTAAAGCACCCAAGCCCCGAAGCAAGTAGGGCAAAACTAGCGAAAAAAACGGGTAATTCGATTCTTTTCATCGACCCTATTATATATGGGCTCCGGAATATAAAAGCACTTACGCCCCGAGCCAAAGCAAAAAACTGAATTATCCCAATTAATCTAGAAATAGACTTCTGATATTCGCGATGTCTTTGCTGCTGAATCCGCAATATTTATGGAAAAAGCCGAAGATGGAGCCACACGAATCCGTGACGCCCTTCTTGAAGGAGTTGAGGTACTTCCTGTCGACGATGAACATGCGGTAAACCTTTTCGGCTGCTTTGATATCCCCTAAATCGTCCAATGCCTTCTGCATCATTTCCCTGGCATAGCCAATCGCATGTTCATTGGTAAGGAGATAATCGTCGAAAGCCTCTTTGTCGGAGAAGCCGAATAAACGGAGCAATAGATAGGCTAAGATCCCTGTCCTGTCTTTGCCGGCCGAGCAATGCCATAAAACCGCTCCGTCTTGCAAATCGAGGCATAGGTGTATCGCTTTTGCGATTTGATGAAGCGTCCAGGGGTCGCTGCCCATTTGATAATAGGTCTCCGTCATTTCGCGATGTCTAAGGACACGTTCGATTCTGGTTAGATTCTGGGAGGACACGCCATTATTGATTCCCGGCAAAAACGGAACGTGATGCCATTCGACGCCCGGAATCTCTGGGTCAGGCGCATTGTTGATTTCGTCTTTGGACCTAAGGTCGATGATCCTGACGACATGGAATTGGTCTTTTAGCAGGAGCTGGTTCTCTTCGGAAAGCCGATGGAGGTTGCCGCAGCGGTAAAAGCGCTGAAACGGCAGATGCTTGCCATCTTTCCTGACAATAGATCCGAGTTCGCGGAAATTGCGGATGCCTTCCAGTTCGATGAACCGCTCATTCATGGGCGGCGCTCCTAGCTAGATATTCCTCAAATATGGGGTACATGTCTTCAAATTTGTCGCGAATCGGCTCTACGGTCTCGCCTAAACGCTGCACCTTATTGGATGCGCTGTTCCATGCATCCCACTTAGGCAAGCCTTCGCCATTGGGGTTGCCGGTCTTCGCAAAGTTGGTCCAATAACCGACCATGATGTCTTCGAGTTTGTAGTCGGATTCATCGAAACGATATGTCTTGGGATCGTTCTTTACGTTGCCATAGGCATAACGGAGTTCGCCGGAGTGATATCCTGAATACCAACGGTTCTCTTTGTCGAAATAGTAACGATAGGTGGGCAAGCCATTGGCCTCAAGCATCTTATTCCAAGAATAATGGGGATAAACGAACCACCATCCGGAGATGATTTCGTTAAGAGCCAAGAATGCGTCGTTATCGTTTTTGAAATCATATAAAGCGACTAACTTCTCTGCCGCCTCTTCGTCTAATTCGCCAGCAACCCTTTCTTTGATGGTCGAGATGCCAGTGGGATTGAATAAGAACCTCGGCACGACGAATGCATCTGCCTCTAAGCTATTGCAGCCATTCAAAAGCGCCTCTTCGTTATTGTTGCCTTCGGAATAGATTTCATATGGGGTCTTCGGCAAGGCATATCCATCCACGGTCATGGAGGAGTTCGCGTATTGGGTGTTAATAAGTTGTTCCGCAGGCAGTTTTCTTAAATCCGCGAGGGACGTGCATTGAAATTCGGCTTTGATTTGCTCGCCCATCTTCTTCGCGGCGGCCAATGTGCGGAAGGTATGAGGAGGCGTAGATACGACGACCGAACTCGATTCGCCAATCGCCCTGCGGAATAGGCCATGGGCAAGGGGAGATGCGCAGATGGCGCTGACGGAAGAGGAACCTGCCGATTCGCCGGCGATTGTGACATTATTCGCGTCGCCTCCAAAATATGCCGCATTGGCCTGAACCCACTTCAAGACCTGGATTTGGTCTAATAGGCCATAGTTACCTGTCGTTCCGTTAGGAGATTCATTGGCTAATTCATCCAAAGCGAAATAACCAAACACGCCTAAACGATAGGCAAAGTCGATATAGATGACGCCATTACGGGCGAAAGTCTCGCCGTTATAGGCTTCATAAGAAGATGTGCCGCTGGTCAAGGAGCCACCGTGGATATAAACGACGACGGGGAGGTTAGAAACATCGCCGCTTGGCTTCCAGACGTTTAGGTATAAGCAATCTTCGCTCATGAACTCGATTGCCTGATAAGAGAAATCCATGTGGTAGCTTTTTGCCGCATAGATATCGACTAAGGAGGACATGATGGGATTGGATTTCGCCTGCATGGCTTTCGGGGCGAAATATTGGCAATCGCGAACGCCTTCCCAAGGCTCTGGTTCCTGCGGCTCTTTCCAACGCAATTCACCAATGGGTGCCTTTGCATAAGGGATGCCCGCATAAACCTCAACGTCTTTGCCTTTCGCGTAGACGCCTTGGATCTTGCCATCTCTAATGGTCAAGACGCTCGTCTTCTCGGGATTATCCATATAGGATGCATTCTTCTTCGCTTCATAGGGATGCGCAGGAAGAAGAATCGCGAATAGAATCGCGAAGAAACCAACCCACGATAAGACTCTGTATCTCATCTTGGCATTTAGCAAAATGATGGATGTGATGATGAAGGCTGCTGCTTCAACTAAGAATAGAATCAAAAAGATGATTGGTCCATTCGCAAGGTCTAAATAGAAAAGCGAAAGCGCAATGATAAGAATCATCACGATGGGGTAGGCAATAAAAAATCCGAGATGTTTTTTCATGGCGATAGTATACCATGCCATAAAATCATCTCGGAATCAGACGCTCACTACAGTGATTTCTTGTTTTTGTTGATGTATTTGCAGAAGGCGATTTCATGGCCGTTGTCGTCCATATGCTCGCCTTCTTCGGCAAGATCGAAGGAGGGATGCTCGTCTAGATTTGGAACGAAGACTTCGGCCCCGCCGTCTTCATAGACTCTAGTGAGCAAGACCTCGTCGCAGTATTCAAGCATCTGACGGTAGATGGACGCTCCTCCGATGACATAGACATCATCTTGCTCTAGCTCGCGTTTGATCGCGGCAAGGAAATCCTCAAAAGAATGGACGTTGACCACCCCATCGTAGTTATGGGTTGGGTCTTGCGATAAGACGATGTGCTTTCTTTTGGGAAGCGGCTTCGCGCCAGGGAAGGACAATAAAGTGTTCTCGCCCAAAGCAACCGCGTGCCCTGAGGTAGTCGAACGGAAAAACGCCATGTCCTTCGGCAGGTGGAAAAGAAGGTCATTCTTTTTCCCGATGCCGAATTTGATATCGCAATTGAAGATCTCGATTAATCTGCTCATATGGCGACGGGGATTCTTTCGCCGAGCCCTTCGGCGTCATATCCCTCGAGGGAGAAGTCATCGACGGTGAACTTGTAGAAGTCTTTGACGTCGGGGTTCATATGGAAGATCGGCGCGGGCTTCTCTTCCCTTGCCAAGACCTTCTTGGTCAATTCGATGTGGCGGTCATAGATATGGGCGTCGGCGATGACGTGCATCAATTTGCCGGGCTTGAGGCCGGAAACTTGGGCGAACATGCAAAGCAAGACGGAATACTGGACGACGTTCCAGTTGTTCGCGGTGAGCATATCGTTGGAACGCTGATTGAGGATGCCGTTTAAGGTATCTCCGGTGACGTTGAAGGTCATGGAATAGGCACAAGGATATAGATGCATCTCGTGGAGGTCTTCGAAATTGTAGATGTTCGTGAGGATGCGGCGGGACTGCGGGTTGTGCTTAAGATCGTAAAGGACGCGGTCGACCTGGTCGAATTCGCCTTCGGGGTAGATGGACTTTTTGCCAAGCTGATATCCATAGGCTTTGCCGATGGAACCGGTCTCATCGGCCCAGGAATCCCAAATATGGGAGTTGAGATCATGGATGTTGTTGCTCTTCTTCTGCCAAATCCAAAGAATCTCATCGATCGCCGCGCGGAAGCTGATTTTCCTAAGGGTGAGAATCGGGAATTCTTCTTGTAGATCGTAGGTATTGACGATGCCGAATTTCTTGACGGTGTGGGCCGGGGTTCCGTCGTCCCAGTGCGGTCTGACGGGAAGGTCGGTGTCCCAGAAACCGTTCTCGAGAATGTCGGTCATGTTCTGTTTGAAAATTCTATCTGCTCTGCTCATAGAGGTACCTCATTGAATAGAAATTATAAAGGGTATCCGCGCATTTGCACGCATGAGTGAATAAGAAAGGGAAACAAATATAGAAAAAGCCCTCGCGCATTGCTGCACGAGGGCTGATATAAAGGAGAATAATCCTTAGAAAGTCATCTGGGAAAGCGGGGTGAGGCGCTTTGCGATGGAATCATCGGTCAAGAGTTCGAAGAAGCGCTTGGCGTTGTAGATGGCGCAGTCGCTGTTATCGGTATCGATGACCGAGTAATGGAGCTGGAGGAACTCCTTGTTGTTGATTTTGGAGATATAGGCAGCGAACCAGGAGTTGTTGTCGTTGAAATCGTTAATCATGGTGTAGACCCTGGGGGTGCGCTCGATTTCATCGAAGGTCGCGAAGCAGTGGAGGGTGCCGGAATCGTAGCAGAGGATTTTGATGAAGATGCCGCCAGAGTACTTCTTCGCGGTGATGGATGCGGTCAAGATGACGCCGTCGCCGTCGTTGTTCATCTTGGTTTCGAAGTCGATGTGAGAAATGGCCCTTTTGACGCCAACCTCAAATTTTTTCAAATTGACAGACATTATGTTTCTCCTTCTATGTGAGGTGTTTGGCATAAGTATAACTTAATCGTGCTAAAAAACCGCTAAATGCAAAAATGCGCCATTTTTCTTATATTTTAGGCACCTACACACGCAGGACCCGTAAATGGAAACTGAAGGGCGAAATAATAGAAAAACGCCATCAAAATTTGCTGAGAAAAAAATGGTGGCGTTTTTGGGTTTTTCTTAGTGAACGTCTATCAAATTATTGATTGTCGTACCATTTTTCGACTATAGAAAATAAGGTCTTTTGCAATGAAATCATTTCTTTTGGAGAAATGTCAATCCTAGAGAAGATTTCCTCGGGGATTCTACTGCATTTTGGCTTTAGATCCTTGCCGCGTTTGGTGAGATGGACGAGCTTTGACCTTTCGTCATCCAAGTTGACCTTTTTCGTGATGTAGCCTTTTGACTCGAGCTTTCTGATAACCGGTGTTAGCGTCCCAGAATCAAGAAACATCCTCTTTCCGAGTTCTTTGACCGACATTTCGCCATATTCCCAGAGAATCATCATCACGATGTATTGGGTATATGTAATGCCTAAGGGCTCAAGAATCGGGGTGTAGAGGCGAATGATCTCCTTTGAAATCACATAGAAAGGAAAACAAAGCTGATGCTCTAAAAGAAGTGGCTCAAACTTAGTGTTCGCTTCCATTGTTATTTAAGCAATTCAGCTATTTTTTCGTCGATGGCTTCAGGCTTAACGGTGGGAGCGAAGCGAGCGACGACATTGCCTTCACGGTCGACGAGGAACTTGGTGAAATTCCATTTGATCCTGCTTCCGAGCGCGCCCTTTTGTTGCGCTTTTAGATACGTATAAAGAGGGGATTCTTCCTTGCCGTTTACATTGATCTTCTTGAAACGCGGAAAAGAGGTGTTGTACTTCAAAGTGCAGAATTGATGGATTTCTTCGTCGGTTCCAGGGGCCTGGCCTGCGAATTGATTGCAGGGGAAATCCAGGATTTCAAAGCCTTGCTCCTGGTATTTCTTGTACAAAGCTTCCAAACCTTCGTATTGAGGGGTGAATCCGCAGCCGGTTGCGGTGTTGACGATCAAGAGGACTTTGCCTTTGTATTGGGCCAAAGAGACGTCTTCGTTGTGGTTGTCTTTGACGGTGATATCGTATAAATTCATGTCTAAAACTCCTTTTAAACAATTAAATTGTATACAACCAAATAAAACATGCAAGCCGTGATTTTTGATTTTGATATTTATTTGTTTAAAATATGGCCAATGGATTTCTCTGGATGGGAAAAATTATCGCTGGTCGATTATGACGATAATCTGACCATGACCCTATTTATGGCAGGGTGCAATATGCGCTGTCCGTTTTGCCATAATAGCGATCTTGTTTTGCGGCCGCATCTAGCCCCAAAAATCCCTTGGGAAGAGATTGTGTCGTTCCTAAAGAAACGGCAAGGAGTGCTTGATGCCGTCTGCATTTCTGGCGGAGAGCCGACATTGATGCCTGACTTAGAGGACAAGATTAAAGAGATTAAATCCCTTGGCTATAAAATCAAACTAGACACGAATGGGTCTAGGCCGGATTTAATCGCCAAATTCCACGAAGAAAAGCTTGTTGATCATTTCGCCATGGATATTAAAAACAGCAAGGAAAGGTATGGAGAGACCATCGGTGTCCCCAATGTCGATTTGACCCCATATGAAAAGTCGGTCGAGTACCTGATCCATTCCGGTGCTGGCTATGAGTTCAGAACCACCTCGATTATGGAATTTCATGACGAAGAAAGCTTCAGGAAAATTGGCGAATGGATCAAAGGCGCGAAGAAGTATTTCATTCAGAGATACATCGATAGCGAGAATTGCATCTCCCATGGACTCCATCCCATACCAAAAGAGGTCGCGCTCGCGTATAAAAAGATCCTAGAAGAATCAATTGAACAAGTTCTTCTTAGAGGATACGAATAAATTTATAAAATTTGTCAATATTTTGGCTATAAACGCTGAAATTGGCGTTTTAGAAAAAAGAGGAATTTGCATGTTGAAAATCGGTGTCATAAAGCTCAATTCTCTATTATCCAATGGCGACGAGAGCCTTGATTTGGAGACCAAAGAGTTTTTGGAAAAGGTGAATGCCGAAGGGGAAATCGAGTTTTCCGACCCAATTCCAGGGGGACCCAATATCTATTTAGTCCAGACTGGCGGCTCAGAAGAATTCTTCGTCAAGAATCTGCCATCCTATGATCCACCATACATTATCGTTCCTCAGGGAATGAGGAATTCCATAGCCGCCTCCTTGGAGATTATGTCCTTTTTGAACCAGCGGGGGCTTAAAGGAGAGCTCATATTGGATAATGTGGGGGAGAGACTGATAAAGCTCTTTGGACCGAAGAGCAGATCAGAGAAGCCCGTCTCTTATGGCATCATCGGGGAGCCTTCTCCGTGGCTCATCGCCTCGCGTGTTGATGAGCGGGAAGCGCTTGAAAGATTCAACGTTGAATTAATCCGACTCCCTTTAGAGGAACTCTATCAGGCAATCGATGAGCAAGGCGATGAAACATATCGCGCCGAGGAGCTTGAACCTCTTACGGACAATAAGTCGCAGCTCGCATTGAACTACAAACTCTATTTCGCCTTAAAAAGCATCCTGGAGAAGCATGGCCTGTCCGGCTTTACGCTTAGGTGTTTCGATTTGATTCAAGCAAGGGCAATCACCTCCTGCCTTCCATATGGATTATTAATGGATGAAGGATACCTGTGCGGGTGCGAGGGAGATGTCCCTGCGTTGCTGACGATGCACCTGTTCAAGCAGATCATGGGCAAGGCTTCCTTCATGGCGAATCCGGAGCGTTTTGATTTTGAGAAGAACCAAGCCTTATTTGCCCACTGCACTTGCCCAACATCCATGTGTTCTTCCTATGTCCTTGATACCCATTTCGAATCAGGTTTGGATTTCGGCATCAAAGGCCAAATGCCAAACGGCATCGTCACCGCTGCCAAACTCTCTTCTGACCTCCGCAAATTGAGGGTCATGAAGGGACGTGTTGTGCCACACGAATTCGAGGATGGCATTTGCAGAACCCAGATAATGGTAGAGTTCGAAGACGACCTTCACGACCTATTCGATAACCCGTACGGCAACCATTTAATCTTTGCATATGGCGATTATTCTTCCGATTTGCGGGGATTAGCAGAAAAACTCAATTTGCGAGTAAAATAATCGCGATTTGCAGGAAAATAAATGAAAACGACGCAGATTTATGCGTCGTTTTCATTGTGCTTTCGCACTTTATTTGTTCAAGTAGGATACAGCGCTCATGGCGGCGATTGCGCCATCGTTTGTGGCTGTGATGACCTGCCTCATTCCCTTGACGCGGCAATCGCCTGCGGCATATAAGCCAGGGGTTTTGGTGGCCATGGTCTCATCGGTGATGATGAATCCCTTTTGTAGGTCGACCAGGTTGGCGTAAGCCTCGTTGGCAGGCACTTGGCCGATCGCGATGAAGCAGCCGTCGCAGTTGATGATGACCTCTTCCTTGGTCTTGGTGTTCTCGAATCTCACGCCCGTGAGTTCGCCTTCTCCTAGGAGTTCGACCGCATTGAGTTCGTGGAAGATCTCCACGTTCTTAATCTGAAGCAGTTTTTCGACCAATATAGGGTCGGCGAAGAAGTGGTCGAATAAAGTAGCCACCGTGACCTTCGTGCACTTCTCAGAGAGCATTATGGCGTATTGGAGGGCGGTGTTGGCGTCGCCGATGAGCAAGACGTCTTTGCCGTTGTAGAACGCACCATCGCAGACGGCGCAGTAGGAGATGCCTTTTCCGGTCAGTTTCTCTTCGTTGGGCAGACCCAATTTCCTATGCTTGCAGCCTGCGGCGATGATGACGGTCTTTGCGAGGTGCTCGCCATAGTTGGAGGTGACTTTGAAGAGGTCGCCTTCTTTGAATATGCCTTCGACTTCCTCCAGTTCGAATTCGGCGCCGAGCTCGGTGATTTGATCGAATAGCTGGCTGGAGAAATCCAAACCCGAAATGGACTTGATGGAGGGGAAGTTCTCGAGTTTGGGGGATTCGGCGATCTGACCGCCGAAAGCCTCCTTCTCGATGATCAAAGGCTTCTTGCCTGCACGGAGCAGGTATAATGCAGCGGTCATGCCCGCAGGGCCGCCGCCGATGATAATGCTATCGTAGATTGTGCTGTCCATAATGAGAGAAAGGCCCTTCTTGCGAAGGGTCTTGTTTGTTATTTCTTTTGGGATTCGATGTAGCCTTTGATAAGCGAGGCGTTCTCGTAGACCTTATAGGAATCGCCGTCTGGTACCAATAGGGTCGGAGCCTGCTTGATGCCGAAGGCTTCGGTGAGCTCACGGTTTTCCGCGGCGTCGAGGTTGTGATAGGCAAGGCCGGACTTATCAAGGAGCATCTTCGCCATCTTGCAGTTGGGGCAGGTGGGGGAGGTGAATAGGAGCAATTCCTCAACCCTCGGGGTCTCTTTCTTGGGGGCCTCGACGGAGCAGAACTTTCCTTCTTCCGCGGGTGCTTCCTGGTTCTCGTCGATGACGTAGGTCTTGCGGGAATGGAACTCAGCGACTTTGCCGGCGTTCCAGTTCTTGACTGGCCTGTAGTAGCCGGTGATGCGGGAGTAGACTTCGGTCTCTTTTCCGCAGACGGGGCACTTCCATTGCTCGCCGGTGATGTAGCCATGGTCGGCGCAGACGGAGTAGGTCGGCGACATGGTGTAGTAGGGGAGCTTGTAGTTCTCGGCGATCTTCCTGACGAGCTTCATGCAGGATTCCCAGTTGGGCAAGCGCTGGCCGAGGAAGGCATGGAAGACGGTGCCGGAGGTATAGAGGGTCTGGAACTGGTCTTCGATGTCGAGGGCCGCGAAGATGTCATCGGTGAATCCGACAGGGAGGTGGGAGGAGTTGGTGTAGTAAGGGGTCTCGCCATTGCTGGAAGCGGTGATGATGTCCGGATACCTTTCCTTGTCGTGCTTGGCAAGGCGGAAGGCGGTGGATTCCGCTGGGGTGGCTTCTAGGTTATAGAGGTCGCCGTACTTCTCCTGATAATCGGAGAGGCGGGTACGCATATGGTTGAGGACGTCTATGGTGAATTGCTGGGCCTCTTTGGAGGTGAGGTCTTTCTTGATCCACCTGGCATTGAGGCAGACTTCGTTCATGCCGACCAATCCGATGGTGGAGAAGTGGTTGTTGAAGGAGCCGAGGTAATGCTTGGTGTAGGGATATAGGCCTGCTTCGAGGAGCTTGGTGACGGTCTGCCTCTTGACGTGGAGCGACCTGGCGGAGATATCCATCAACCTGTCGAGCCTTGCATAGAAGTCATCCACATCGGTGGAGAGGTAGGCTAGACGCGGCATGTTGAGGGTGACGACGCCGATGGATCCGGTGGATTCGCCAGAGCCGAAGTAGCCGCCGGATTTCTTGCGGAGTTCGCGGAGGTCGAGGCGGAGGCGGCAGCACATGGAGCGGACGTCGCTCGGCTTCATATCGGAGTTGATGTAGTTGGAGAAGTAGGGGGTGCCGTATTTCGCGGTCATGGTGAAGAGAAGCTTGTTGTTCTCGGTCGGGGACCAGTCGAAATCGCGGGTGATGGAATAGGTCGGGATCGGATATTGGAAGCCGCGGCCATTCGCGTCGCCTTCGATCATGGTCTCGATGAAGGCTTTGTTGACCATCGCCATTTCTTCTTTGAGCTCACCATAGGTGAAGTCCATCTCTTTTCCGCCGACGATGGCAGGGAGGTTGGCCATGTCATCTGGGCAGGTCCAGTCGAGGGTGATGTTGGTGAAAGGCGACTGGGTGCCCCAACGGGATGGGGTGTTGACGCCGAAGATGAAGGACTGGATGCACTGCTTGACCTCTTTGTAGCTGAGGTTGTCGACGCGGACGAACGGCGCGAGATAAGTGTCGAAGGAGGAGAACGCCTGAGCGCCGGCCCATTCGTTCTGCATGATGCCCAAGAAGTTGACCATCTGGTTGCAGAGGGTCATGAGGTGCTTGGCGGGAGCGGAGGTGATTTTGCCAGGGACTCCGCCGAGGCCTTGCTGGATGAGCTGCTTCAAGCTCCAGCCGGCGCAGTAGCCGGTGAGCATGGAAAGGTCATGGATATGGATGTCGGCGTTGCGGTGGGCATCGGCGATTTCCTTGTCATAGACTTCGGAGAGCCAGTAGTTCGCGGTGACGGCGCCGGAGTTGGAGAGGATCAAGCCGCCGACGGAATAGGTGACGGTGGAGTTCTCTTTGACGCGCCAGTCGGCGACGCGGAGGTAGGAGTCGACGACTTTCTTGAAGTCCAAGGAAGTGGTCTTGACCTGACGGAGGGCCGAATGCTTGCCGCGGTATTCCATGTAGCTCTTGGCCACATCGATGAAGCCGGCCTGAATCAAGACGATTTCAACGCTGTCCTGGATGTCTTCGACGCCGATGGTCTCATTCTTGACCTTGTCGGTGAAATTGCTCGAAACCCTAAGGGAAAGCAATTCGATGACGTCTTCCGAGACCTCTTTATGTTCAGCCGAGAACGCACGGCTCAGTGCGCTTTGGATTTTCTTCAGATCGAATGGGACGAGCGAACCGTCTCTTTTGATGACTTGCAGCATGTTTCTTACCTCATTTATTACACGTGATATCAGGGGCTGGGAAAGTGGCTTCGAAATCAACGCCATCACAACGATGACGCCAATTCTGTACGCCCTTTCGTTCGCCTTGCGGAGACAATAATAGTTTCGTTTTTCTTTTTTGCAATGGGTTTGCTCACACGCGCTTTATGGGCGCAAAAATTGGGTATTGCAAAAGGAATATTTTTTGAAGGGAATAGACAAAATCGAAGGAATTTAAAATCGATTAGTAGTTTTATGGGAATACTATTTAGTAAAAATGGCACTTCAAAAAAAGAGAAAATATGACAGTGTATAGGATTTTTGGAAAAGACGCGGTGATATCAAAAAAAGCACCTTGGAAACTGGTGCTTTAGTGAATGAAGAATCCGAGGATTGCGTCATAGCCGAATGGGCTTGTCAGGACCCATTTGGCGAATGTCATGGCCGACGGATCGTTATATTTGATCATTTCGAGGACGGGATTGATGAACGGCAGATTCAATTTGATGAAGATGTTGAGAACCAAGCAGATGGTCCAGATGATTCCGGCGGCCTTGACGCCTCCCACGATGATGCCGAGGAGCCTGGAGATGACGCCGGGCTTCTTATGGCCCTTAGCTTTCCTGGCGCGGAAGATGGCGCCGACGATGAGCGCGCCGATTAGGAAGACAAGAAGATAGACGATCAAGAATCCGATGCCGGTGCAGATGAGGGAGACGAGCGCTAACACGAATGGAACGATCGCTTCGAATTCGCCTTCCGGCATACGGAGAAGGACTTCGGCGTCATAGGCTTTGACGATGAAATCGGGAAGATGCAACTGATCGTAGAAGCCAGCACGGACGCCCGTGGTCAAATCCTCTGCCGTAACCATCATGGTCGCGTCGTCGCCGAAGACCGGGAGCAAGAAATCCCGGATCGGGTTGTAGAGGGCGTTGCGCAACGGATTGATTCCGTAGAACAGGTTGCCGAATAAATGGCAAAGCATGAAAGCTAGGCCGATGGCGGCCGCCTGAACGACGAGTCCCCAGAAGTCTTTGGCCCCGCCGCGGACGATGCCGATGATGACGCAGAGGCCGATGATTACGAAGAACGCAATACTAATCCAATCAATTCCCATGGCCATATTCTATTCCGAAAGGCTTTCTGTTGACTACATAAATCGATTTAGCTCAAAAATAGGATGTTTCCGCGCGTGATAGCAAAGTTGTCCTTTGAATTGGGGTGCAAAGGTCATTGTCTATTTATGCCATCGGTTTACTATTTAGGTCATGAACATCAAACGCAGTTTCCGTTATTTGCCTGTTTTGACCCTTTTGTTTTCCTGCGGCCAAACCGCAACATCCACCCCTTTGTCATCGCTGCCTTCAACTCCTGATGCCCCTTCCTCCTTCTCCAGCGAATCGTCCTCGGAAGAATACACCAAGGAATATGTTCCAACGCGCATCAAAGAACCGACGATCATCGAACCCGGAATCGTCGAATTTCGATGCACGTCCTCATCGGATTCATATCAAGAGAAGGTTTATGATCTTGATGAATTCGTGTTCGAAAGCGCCTCTTTCGCTTACGATGGGAAGCCTCATTCGCTGACGATTAAAGGCATGATTCCGCTTTCGACCAGGGTGGAATACGAAAACAATACTTTGACCGAAATCGGCAACGTGACCGCGAAGGCGAAGATATTGGATGAGGATGGTAATCTCCTTGATCAAAGGGAGGCTACCCTTTCCATCGTGGAGAATGTCGGCTACCCGGTTGTGTCGATCGATACGGACAATACGCCGATCACCGACAAAGAGAATTATGTTGCGATGAGCCTTACAACGTCCAATTGCGATGCCAAGCAGGTCTTAACCGAAGTCACTGGCGGAATCAGATGGAGAGGCAATGGCACCTTGACCTATGACAAGAAGGCCTACCGCCTCAAATTCGATAGCAAAGTCAACATGTTCGGACTTAACGACGGCAACAAATTCAAGAGCTGGGTGTTGCTTGCGGATTATTGCGATCAATCCATGATGAGGAACCAGTTCGCACACAAAATAGGCGACTCCTTATTCAATTATTCAGGGAATTACGCCACCGAGAGCAGGCACGTAAGCGTGTTCTTGAACAATGAATATCAAGGCGTATATCTAGTGGCGGAACAACAACAGGCCAACAAGAACCGCATCAACATCGCGGAAGCCGAATCGGATTATGAAGGAACCGATATTGGCTACCTATTGGAATTGGATAACTACGCGAACGAGGAGGATTTCCACTTCTCAGTCGGCAGCCAGTGGGGCGACCAGGTCAAAGGCGCGAATCTCCCTCGCAAGGAATACAGCGTCAAAACCGATTGCTATGGCGACGCGCAGGTTCCTTATATCAAGAAATACTTAGGGAACGTCTATACCGCCTTCATGAGAGCGGTCAAAGGCGAAGGGTTATATGTTTTGGACGATAATCACGATTTGATTGCTTCGCCGTACCAAAGCATGCAAGAGACGCTTGAATCGATGATCGATATCGAATCGCTTGCAAAGGCTTATCTGCTGCACGAATTGATCAAAAGCGTGGATGTGGGATTTTCCTCCTTCTATCTTTGGGTGGATTTCTCCGCGAATTCACTCTACCCAAGGCTTACGTTTGGTGCGCCGTGGGATTTCGATTGGAGTAGCGGCAATACGAACGATGCCAATGTTGCCAAAACAAACGGTGCGTATAACTCGACCTCCTTCCAAAAGATGAACCCTTGGCTGTTCTTGTTTTCCAAAACCGACTTCTTTTCATCCTTGATGCCGAAATACTATAAGGTGTTTTGCGATTCCGGGATCTTTGAGTCCACCCTTGCTTATATTGAGCATGATGCGGATGCTTATGCGAATGAATTCGCCGCCAACTTCGATAAGTGGCAGATTTTGGGAACCATCGTGCCCAAGTTCACCCCCAACGATGCCTTGAATTTCACCATTCATCATGATGCCGTGGATCACTTCACCAATTGGCTGACAAACCGCAAATCCTATCTCGATACTGCCTTTGCAATGAAAAAGGCGTGACCCCTGCATTCGAATTTAATTTATTACATGGATGAGTCGCCATTCTTTTTGATGGTGAAATTTTTGAAATTTTCTGATTACACTTTCGTGCATGTGTTTATAATTAAGACATCTTAGGAGGTCATTTAATCATGGCAAAAAAAGAAAAGAAGGGCGGGAAACTCTGGGCAGAGTTTAAAGCCTTCATCAACAAGGGCAACGCATTCATGTTGGCTGTCGGCGTTGTCATCGGCGGTGCGTTCTCCGCAATCGTCAATGCGTTCGTCAACATGCTTACGTCGCTTGCTACCTGGCCGGTCCCTGGAGGCTTGAAAGGCTTAGTCACCGTTCTCCCTGCAGTTACCGAAGCTCAGAAAGGCGCTGCCTTCATGCAGGATGGCAAAATCGTGAATCTTCAGTCATTCACCATGGCTGATGCCAACCAGCGCGTCATCGAATTCGCCGCTGCTCAGGGCAAAACCGTTTCCGTCGACGATGCAGACTTCATCCAATGGAAGAATTCGCTCCTCGGCCTTTATGAACAGCACGGCACCGTCTTTACCTCGAAGATGTCTGCCATCATCGACTGGGGCTCTTTGATCAACGCCGTCATCGCGTTCCTCATCATCGCCGTCGTTTTGTTCGTCATCGTCAAGATGGCCAACACCGCCGCCGCGAAGAAAGCCGAACTCGAGGCCAAGAGGCTTGAAGCCTACTATGAGAAGCACCCCGAAGAGAGGCCGGCACCCGTCGAACCCGACGCACCAGAGCCAACCGAGAAGGACATTCTCAAAGATATTCTCGCCGAACTCAAAAAGCAAAAGTAAGCCATATCCATACATGCCCAAAGCGAATCGTTCATCGGTTCGCTTTTTTATCTGCCTGAGTTGGTTTAGAATTCCTGCATGCCAAGAAGTATCAATTTTGAAACAATCGAGAATTTCCGCGACTTAGGCGGATATGAATGCCGCTACGGCGAGACCAGTTTTGGTGTTTTGTATCGCTCCGCAACGTTATGCGAGGCATCTCCGAACGATTTGGAGAAGATCAAAAAACTAGGCATCAAGACGGTCATCGACCTTCGCGAGGACAACACCAAAAAGACTAAGCCTGATGCCACGAGGGCGATTGAAGGCGTTGAGCACATCGAATTGCCGGTCAATGGGAATGGAAGAATCTGCCACGAATACGATGACTATGTCTATTCCTACATAGAGATGCTGGAAGACCCTTACACCGCTAGGAATATCTTCCAAACGATTCTCCGCTGCCAGAAGCCTGCCGTCATTCATTGCAACGCCGGGAAAGACAGGACGGGAGCATTTGTCATGGTGCTTCTGTTATTGAATGGCGTCTCGTTCGTAGACATCAACGCGGATTACATGAATTCATTCCCATACCTTGAGAAAATGACCCACGAAACCAGGGCCCACCATAAGGAAGTCCCCGAATTGCTATTAACCCCTTCTATTCAATTCATGAGGGACGTGTATGCAAAATTCATTGAGGAATATGGTGATTTGGCATCCTATTGCGAAGCCATAGGGCTAAGCGATGACGAAGTATCCGGCCTATCGTCTTTGCTTGGCAAGCAAGAGAAGTCCTGCGGCGCATGCGTGTTCTATAAAGGAAAGGTTTTGATCGAGCATATGCAGCTTGGCCATTACTCAATCCCCAAAGGGCATGTAGAGCCGACGGATGAAGATGATTTCGCCACGGCAAGGCGCGAGATAAAGGAAGAGACGGGCTTAGACGTTAAATTCCATGAAGGGTTCACGATGTCCACGGTCTATTCGCCGCGCGATGGCATCATAAAAAGAGTCGTTTGGTTTGCGGCCGTCGCCAGCAGCGATGCGACAAAACCTCAAGAAGAGGAAGTGCAGGCCATTTATTGGGTATCCCCCGCCGACGCCGTCCGCGTTCTAAGCCATGACGATGATCGTAACGTAGTTACCAAAGCGAGTTACTATGAAGCGGAGCATCATTTCGATTTTTGATGTCCCAGAATAAGAAAAGTCTAGAATTCTCTTAGAGTATCGCTAAAATTAATTAAACAGCCAAATATATTAAGGAGATTTTTATGGCAGATCAGAAGAAGGTTTATCACGTTTCCAAGCGTGCTGAAGATGGAATGTGGACCATCAAGTTCGCGGGCGGCGAAAAGGTCATTAAGCTTTGCAAGACCAAAGAGGAAGCTCTCGCATTTGCCGAACAGCTTGCCAAGAACCAGGGCGGCATCGTTCAGTTCCACGCTTCCAAAGGCGCGAACAAAGGCAAGATCCAGAAACACTGAGAATCCAAAAAGAGCGGACCCAGTACATCGTTTTGGGATAACCAATCCCTGCTTTGGACTGACGAAATCTTTTTGTTGAAACAAGGACGCTAATTTCACAAAAGTGGGGGAGGTGTCCTTTTTCTAACCCATTATCACGCCCTTTGTGGAAAAAACGCTTTGTGTGCGCGATAATTTTTATGGAGGTAAAAATATGAAACACAACAAGATATTGCTGTTGCTTACTGCAACTGCAATGTTGGCCTCTTGCGGAGGTGGCGCATCTAGCCCCGTATCCAGCGCAACCTCCGGACAAGAGACAACATCCAACTCGAGTGCTCCATTGCCCAGTTCCGATACTGGCAGCGCTTCGAGTTCTAGCGCCAGTTCTTCTTCCGCGCCGTATGTGCCTAAGGCAGAAGACTTCGGCCCGCTGCTTTACGAAAATGGTTTTATCGGAATAAAGGGATCGCTTTCCATCGAGATGGACAAATCCACCTTTACTTATGAGGAAGGAGATCCTGTCGTTCTTGAGACAACCTACGCTACTGTGCAAACCTATTCTTATCAATATGGCGACAACCAGTACGTTGAGTCCTTGCCTACCATTTATTTTGGCGATGATGCCCGTATTCGCTTGGGCTATGGCAACTACAAATTCGTTTTCTTCGAGCAGAAAAACGAATCTGGCAAATGGGTGCCTCAGAGCCGTTACATGCCTGCGACTACGGAATTCGCCGGTGTCTATAATGGCTTTGAAGAAGGCAGCGTCGATCCGAATAACATCCTTTATTTAGTCTCGCCTAATTTCAACGCAGACATCGAAGGCTATGACGTTAAAGGCGGGTATCGCGCAAACGGATCGCTCTCCAGCGTCAATTACACCGTCCAGACCTTCTTCGTCCAAGAAGGGGACGACATGATCGTTGGCATGGACTTCTTGGATTTGTCCGATGGCCAATATTTCCAAAACCCCTTAACCCTTTCCGAAAAGGGTCTTCGTTCCGTTGCTGACGATCCTGAATCCCGCACCGATTATTTCTATGCGGATTTCTCGCTGCTAGCCGAGTACCTCGTCGACGACAAAGGCAATCTTCTGAACTACTATTACGATAGCGATGATGGACTTATGGATTCGGATACCTGGGATATCTATGGCAAGGCCGTCGTTCATCATGATGCTTATGGCTTCTACTTCACCTTTGGCGACACCGATCCCATCACCGCGCGCTTGAACGGTGCTGGAATGAGCATCGATTATGGCAACGGAGATATCCGTGCGGTCGCTCCTTTGTTCACTCTATACAGCACGATTTCCTCTTCGACCATGACCTTGTCCAAAGAGGGCATGACCATCGAGTTCGGCAACGACTACAATTATGATCTTTGGGAGTATGAGTTCGTCTGCAAAGTCAACGGCACCAGCGTCGAACATGCTCTTCGCATAGGCAACGAAGGCGCCGTCTATATCTCCTTCATCTATGAAGAGGTTGTTTACGCCTTATATCGCCAGACCGAATACAGCGCGGTTCTCATCAGCTCGGATGTCGAATACGTCTTTGATTATGACTACCTGAATTCCGTCTTCGTCGGCTCATTCTACGCCATCGAAAACGGCGTTATCACCAACGTCACCGTCAATGACGACGGCACCGCCAAAGTCGGCAGCAGCACCTTCACGAATGTCGCGTATGACTACGATGCCTACTATGACGCCGTTGTCTGCAAGTTTAGCGATTACTCCCTTATCGATGTCGACCACGAGAATGGCTTATTCGCGCTGGAACAGGGCGTTGAGGATGCAAGATACCTCATCTCCGACGGCGTACTTCAGAAAGCTTTGGGGACTTACAAAGGCAAGAAGACGAACAATTCCAACGTTGCCATTGAGTTCTCGATGGAGGGCCTCTCCTATCGCGGCGCTCAGACGACAGGCCTCGACTTCTACTTTACGCTGACCGATAATTACGAGTTTGTGGCCATGTTCACCTTCTCGAGAGGCAGCGCCCAATACTACCTCCAGGCCGATTTCATGGGAGCTGCCAATGTCTTTATGGTCGATAGCAAGAACGGCGGAATCTCTTTCGTCGAGTCCTGCTTATTGGCTAGCCAATACGATGAATTGTGCGGCGACTATATCTTCTATTCCGAAGAATATGGCGAAGAGCACTTCACCTATTCCGCCGACAACGGCTTGTGGATCACTACCTCCCACGGCAGCTCGGCTACCTTGGACCAATACACAAGCTACCAGTTCTCTCATAACAACAACGGTCAGGTCGTGGTCACCATCGCCTATTCCGCCGAAGGAACCGTCATTGCCGTTCCGTTCACCCAAACTGGCAAGTACACGATCTCCAGCCCGACCGGTTACACCTACTTGGCCTCTGAGTACTATCAGATTCAGGGCGTCTACTACAACGCCGACCACATCCTCTATGTCAATGGCACTTCCGTCAGCTTTGATGGCAATGCATGCCCTGGAGCGGCAGTCGAAGGCTCTGCGACGAATGTCGTCCTCACCATCAACGACACCAACGGCGTGATCTTCGCCGATGGTGCCGCTTCCTTGAAGAGCGGCGAATCCGACCCCGTCGCCTTAACCAAATATGACTTGGTCCTTGAGGATTGGGTTGGAACCTATACCTGCGCCGACGATGATAAGACCTACGAGTTGAAAATCGATCCAGTGACCGGCAAACTCACGGCCTACATTAATGGCAAATTCCATTGGAATGTCTTCAGCGTGGTTTTGGAGGACGGTTCTGTCGCCCTTCGCTTCTCCGTGCTTGGCACCACCGTTACCTTCATCTACGACGGGACCAACCGCACCGCGAAAGTGACTTCAAGCGGTGCTCCGATTCCGCCACCTCCATCGTTTTAATCGATACGTGTATGCAAAAACGGGGAACCGCATGAGAATTGCGGCTCCCCGTTTTTCAGTTCATTCAGTCATCGCGGTATTCTTCAAAATACTCGGTGAAATATTGTAGGCATTCCGGCTCAGGGTCATAGTAGTGGCGGCTCATGTCGATGATGACTTCGTCGGGGACCCTCTTCTCATAGATGCGCCTGGCGTTTCTTTCCAAAAGCACGCTGTAGTCATGGACCTTCAATAGAACCAAGACCCTTTCTTCGAACTCCATGAGCTGCTTGACGAAATATAGGCGTCTATCGTCATTAATCATCGTGGTATCCAGGATGATGGTGGGGTTCTTTTTGGCCAGGCGGAGGTTTTTGGCCTGCCGGATCATCTCGTCATAGACGATGCGCATGTTCCTTAGAGGAGGGAATTGGCGGTATGTGCCGAATAGTTTTTTCCTATATTCGTCCGCGGATAATATGAAAACCTCTTCGTCGGGATGGTTTTCGATGTAATGCTTGCACCACGTGGATTTTCCAATCCCCGCAGGGCCGCATACGCATAGAAGCTTTGACATGTCCGTATTATTGAATCTCGCGGAGGAAAAAGAAAGAGAAAAGTATCCGAAGGCTTGCTGAAGCAGATGAAAAGGGCCGGTTTTCCGGCCCCAATGGTTGCTCAAGATGTCCTTAGAACATCAATCCCGATTCATACGGCATCGGCTCATATGAGACTGGCTCGGGAGGCGGGAGCATCGCAACGCCGATTTTATTGATGATGAAGAACACTATAAGCGTCCCGCCGAAGATCATGAATGGCAATAGGTCCGGCAATTTGAGTTTGAACGAACGCGAATATAGGGCAATCGCTAGATAGGTTAGCGTCAATGACAAGGCCAAAGACAGCCAGAATATGTAATTGCTTAGGAATAGAGTGGACATGGCGATTCCGCCCGCGGCTGCCAAGCCATAGAAGGGTATGCGTACATAGTAGTTGCGCATCGGGGTGGCGCCTGCCCATTCGCCAGAGCGTTCCTTGATGAGATAGCATAGCAGCCCACACGCGACGCCCGCGCCGTAATGGAAGAAGAATGCAAGGTAATTGCTTCCCGCCCCTTCAATATCCATTAGAGGTAAGGCCGCTTCCCCTTTGAATAGGGGCGCAAACCATGACCGCACAAAACTCGTCCATGAAACGAAATCAAAGCGCATCGAGGCCCCTAAAGTAAGGAAGAACCTTATTTTCATCTGCGGGTCGTAGGATGCATAGAAGAAACTGGACACTGCGGTGAAGAATACTACGATGCCAAGGAGCGATATAGCGTATGTGAAGATCGCGGTCACGATGTCTTGACCTAATCCCATTAAGAAGGCCGCGATGAAATAATCGCTTACGATTCCGAGAACGGCCAAGAAGTATACGGGGATGTAGCATGAGAAATCCGCGGTCATCAGTTGGGAAATCGTGTCGGAATAAAAACTGCGTTCGGGAACGAAGAATGCGAACCTGAGCCCGTAAATGCCAACGCAGGACCAATACGAAATCGTGAATCCGATGACGATGAGGGCGCAGCCGATCGTCAACACCGTGCGCCTATAAACCGAATCCGAGAACGGTGCGGAAAGGAATAGGTCCGACTTCCTTCTGTTGAAACGGTATCCGAATAGCAGCAGGGGCATTAAGATGGCGAAGACCGCCATCGGAATGACCAACTCCAGAATAAGGCTCTGGAAATTGTTTAGATATAAGTTGTAGTTTGGATTGTCCGATGGGAAATAGGAAATCGGAGTAAAGAGGACGGAGAACAAGCCGATGGTCACCGAAATCAAGGAGGCAGCAAGGGCGAAGGGCAATAGGCGTTTGATATTATAGATAATCAGCTTTTTCATTATTTAGCCCTCCCGCGATACATGCGCATCTTGGCTTCGATGACCTCTTCATCGCTTACCGGAACCGGCTCGAATATGATCGGCTCGTGGGCGTTGACCACTTTTTCTAGGGTCTCCCCGCCTTCACCATCGCACACGATTTGGATAATCGAGCCGACATGGCGATAGAGGATGACTTTGATGCCGGCATCCAGCAATTCCTGCTCTTCCAGCGGCTTCTTCAATGCCATCTGGTATTTGAAGATGGTCTTGGCCATGTCGGAAGTGGAGCCGACCTCGCCTAACTTTCCTTTGCTGATCATGATGAAACGATCCGCGATGGCGTTTAATGAACTGATGTTATGGCTAGCCACGACGATGGACTTGCCTTCCGAGGCTTCTTGAATCAACAGCTCTTTCACTAATCCGACCGTCAATGGGTCGATGCCATCGAATGCCTCGTCCAAAAGGAGGTAGGGGACATTCACCGACATCGCCAAGGAGAGGATGAACTGACGCCTCATGCCTTTGGAGAAGGTATAGACGTTTCTGTCTTTTGGCAATTCAAAGCGGTCGAGCAACCTGTAGAACTTCTCTTTGTCGATATCGTACAGGGAGTTATATAGGTCGTAGACGTGCTTGGCCTGCGCTCCCTTAGGAACATAGGGGTCGTCCGGAAGAAGGAATAATTTCGATTTCCCTTGCTGCGAGGCGGAATCGAATCCGTCGATGGTGATGGTGCCTTCGTCTTGCTTGTAGATGTTGGCGATCAAACGCAGCAAAGTGGATTTTCCTGCGCCGTTTTCTCCAATTAACCCTGCAATTCCCGAGGAAATGGTCAAAGAAAGCGATGAAACGGCGTGGACTTCCCCAAATGATTTGGATAGGTCTTTGATTTCAATCATTGGATAGAACCTCCATTATTTCTTGGTCGCTGTAACCGAGATTCCGGATCTCATCGACCATGGCTTTTAGGGTCTGCTTGCGATCGGATCCCTTCTCGAAGCAGACGAGGTAACCCTTCTTCTCAATCGGAGTCACATACCCCTGGTCGGCGAGCAAGCGAAAGGCTCTGGCGACGGTGGCGGGATTGATTCCCTCTCCGATGGCGACCTCTCTCACGGATGGGAGATAGGCGCCTTTCGGATAGACTCCAACTTCAATTAGCCTTTTGTAATTGGAGGCGATTTGTTCGAAGATCGGTTGATTGCCTTTGAGTTCCATATCTGTATCAATTGTATGTATCATCTGTATTAAATGCAAGTCGCTGGCAAAAAGAATTAAGCAGGCTTAAAATATTGGCGTATGAAATACACCAAATCCCAAGAAGATTTCGTCGAAGCGCTCCTTATGCTAGAGGAGGAGGGCAAGCCTTTGGAGACGACGCTTCTCGCTGAAAAGCTGCATGTCTCTAAGCCCGCCGTCCATCAAATGGGCCACGAACTCATCAATCGCGGCCTCATCACGCGCATTGATTATGGACCCATGGCTTTGACCCCTCTTGGAAGGGAGGTGGCAATGGAAGTCCTCCACCGCCACAGGGTATTGAAGGAAGCCCTCTTGCGGCTTGGCGTTCCTGAGGATATCGC
>CAMORJ010000010.1 GCA_946623775.1 uncultured Bacillota bacterium
CCTTCTTGCAGGACGGGGCGAAGCCGCCTTCGTCGCCGACGCCGGTCTCATAGCCGTGGGCTTTGACGACCTTCTGGAGGGCGTGGAAGATTTCGGTTCCGGCGCGGAGGGCTTCACGGAAGCAAGGGAAGCCGGCCGGGATGATGAAGAATTCCTGGAAGTCGACGGTGGACTGAGCGTGGGCGCCGCCGTTGATGACGTTCATGCAGGGAGTCGGAAGGACTTTGCCGTTGGTGCCGCCGATATAGCGATATAGCGGCATGTGGAGGGATTCGGCAGCGGCTCTTGCAACAGCAAGGGAGACGCCGAGAAGGGCGTTGGCGCCGAGGTTGGATTTGAATGGGGTGCCATCGAGTTTGAGCATGGCGCGGTCGATGCCGAGTTGATCGGTGACCTCCATGCCTTCGACGACGGGTGCGATTTTCTCATTGACGTTGGCAACGGCTTTCAAGACGCCTTTGCCGAGGTAGCGGCCTTTGTCGCCATCCCTGAGTTCGAGGGCTTCCCTCTCGCCGGTGGATGCGCCGGAAGGGACGATAGCGCGCGCTTTGATGCCGTTATCTAGGGTGACTTCGACTTCAACAGTCGGATTGCCACGGCTGTCGAGGACTTCGCGGCCATGGACTTTGATGATTTTTGCCATTTAGTTTCTCCTTAATTGGCTAACGGGAATATTCTAGACCATCTTTAGATGAATATGCATAAAAATGATAAGGAACATGACGAAAAATGAATGAAAATCGCTTTGTTTTATTGAAATCGGCATAATGAAGGGGGCAAAAAGGCATCGAAAAGAGGAAAAACAGCAAAAGGAACGCTTCATTTTGACGCGCACAGCAATCCTGAAACCCGATTTTGCTTTTCAATGAACCGTCGCGGAAAAAACAAAGCCCGCGCCGCCACCGCATTCGGCGATGGATGGCGCGGGCTTTTGCTTTTTACGGAGCGACTTCGTAGATCGGGCGGTAGACCATGTCGCGGCATACGCCATAGAGCGACTTGTCCCAGCCTTTGAAGACATAGCCTTCCTTTGCAGGCAATTCGCCATCGTAATAGGCGTCTTTCCTATGCGAGATGGTATAGGAGGTAAGCTCCTTACCTTTATAATCGAGGAAGGTCACGCTGTATTTCGGGGCGATTGGGTTCTCGGCCATTTCGAATTGCAAGCCGACCGTCTTGCCGCGGAAGAGGATGTTGACGTAGTAAGAGCCTGCCTCCCCTAGGAAATGGAGGTATTGCTCGGGCAGCCAATCCTCGGTCACGGGGAATTCGTTGCTGGTTCTATCGGAATAATCGACGTGGAGGATGATCCCCGCCGCATCGAATTCGCCTACCTTGATGGCCGAAGTCGGCACATGGTCGAAGTAAAGCGACTTGATGTTCGCGCCGTCTTTCTGCAAGTCGGTCGCGCAGCCCGCCAAAGCAAGGGCGGAGATAAGCGGCAGGAAGCGTTTCATCTTGCACCTCCTTCGGCGTAGATGCCATAGACGTTGAAATTGGAGTGGACGTCATCGAATTTCCTATCCCAGCCGATGAACGTCTTGCCGCCCATCTTGGCGTCCCTGATTTCGGGAGACGGCTCGACGGCGCTGCCGCCCGAAGCGATCTTTTGGGAGGATATCAGGTTGTTGTTGCCGTCGAAGAAGTTGACGGTATAGGTGACCGGGGCCCTCCACAACGGCTTGAAGGTGATGGAGGTCGCGCCTACGGTCATCTGCTCGCCAGGCTGGAGGTACAATCCATTGTTGCCGAGCCATCCAAAGAAGGGCTGACCGTCTTTGCTTGGCATAGCCGGGGCTTGGTAAACCGCGCCTTGCTCCAGCATGCCGCCGCCTAGATGGATGCCTCCCGGCAGCTCGCTTGGGCCCTGCTCATATCCTTCGAAGGAGATCGCCCTGAATTTGGAGGAGAGGAAATGGACGGTGAATGTCTTATCGGAGACCCCCACTCCCAGCCAGCGGTTGATGGAGACCTTGAACTTGAAGTCGAACATCGCAGGCGCGGAATCCTCGACCTCAAAGCAGCCAAGCTTATCGTTGAATTTCACGTAATCCTTGCCTTCGGTGATGGTCAGGTCATCGAACAGATCCAGTTTTATCGGAACGACCGCAGACGCGAAGTAAGTTTCGAAATCCCAGGAGAACACCCCGCGGTGGACATTCATCGAGTCGGTCGAGAAATATATGAGCTCCAATATCCCGAGGTCATTGATGTTGATGTAATGGCCCGATGAGAAATCAAGCTCATCCTCCTTGCTTACCCAATCGAGGAAATGCAGATTCGTGCCGAAAGCGAATATCGGGTATTTGAATGACCATGCCATAAGGTCGAGCATGATGACCCCGTCCAGGCCTATCGCGCGTATATTTATTCGGAATAGGAATCCGAATTCTATCGATACGTATCCCATCACCGAGAAGTCGACATCGTCTCCCCAGTACATCATCGCGACGCCTTTGACCATGAAGTAAAGCCCGATGGTGAAGGCGATGTTCACCATGAAGATCTTCTTGCAGCCCGTCGGGTAGATTATGGTCTCGAAGATGAAGCCAGCCTCCAGGCCCAGCCTCACGTATACGCCTATCGTCCAATAGCTATGGCTGTATTCGACCGAATCGCTGTAGCCTTCCGGCACCTCGAAGCCTTTATTCACTTTGCACACGATCGATTCCGAGACCTTCGTGTAGCTGATGAACAGCCTTCCTTCGATGGTCGGGGTGAAGAAGACGGAGATGCCCATCTCGATCGTGACATATGGGGTGACGGGGAAATGGAAGCCAGGGCCGGCGATGACCAATCCGTTGCCGACGTATTTCCCGGTTTTATCCCTATCGAAGCCCCTAAGGCCATCGTATTTCTTTTCGTCCGCGTTGTAATCGGGCTTGTTCTTCGGCTCGATGGCGAAAAGCTTATTGCCATTATCCAAGGTCTCGACCATAACCGCGGCATCCGGGACGTCGCCGATCGGCGCAGCGTTGGCAAGGACGTTATCGAGATTGCTCTTCTGCTCGGCGATGTCCTGATTGAGGTCGTATTTCTTCATCGCCGCGGATATGCCGATGGAGAAGGAGACCGAAGTCTCGTCGAGGGTTTTCTGGGCGACGACGTACTTCAATTTGGGGTATGGGGCCATCGAAATGGAGAAATCCATGTAGGTGGAATAGGTCTTTTTCACATAGATGCTGACCCCGCCCGTGATCCATCCGCTTCCGATCGGGCTGTCTTTGTTGGCTTCGTCGACGATCTTCCCGCTGACGGATAGATTGAAGCTGATGAAGAAACTGCTCCCCGACACCGAGAATTCCATTCCGGCGGAGATGGACAAGCGGTCGAAGATGAGGGAGAAGGACGCATTCATGTTCCAGGCGCCCTTGGGCATCAATTGGGACATGAGCTCCTCATCGTTCATGAGAAGATTGGGCAGCACTTCGTTTTCATAGACGTCGATGAAGCCGCCATCCTCATCCAGTTCGCGGAGCAGCTCCTCTTCCGTTGGGGCGGTGAATTCCACGCGCTCATCCTCGAGGTTCAAGGGCTCGTTCTGCTTATGGACGTCGAAGGCGTTATAGCAGACGCTGTAATCGGGGACGGTATATTGGATGAGGTAGCCATTGGACACGGGCTCTTGGCTTAAGAAGGAGAAGAAAGTCGCGCTGGCATCGAGCGTTTCGCTGTCGCCGATGAAGAATTGGTCGCCTTCTTGCAAAGGAACGCTTTCCCGATAGACGAAGTTTCCTTCGATTTTGCTGTCTAAGGTGCCCATGTCGACGACTTTCGAATAGAGAAGGCCGAGGACTTGGCTGTTGGGGTCATAGTTCTCGACTTCAGGGCGCGACGTGGCGACGATGAGCTCATTGACGGAAGGGGACTTGTCTTCGAAGTTCAAAGGCGAGCCTTCTTCCTTGGAGTAGACGGTGAGCTCCCCTCCTCGGGTCGGCTCATCCAAAAGCAGCGCCGCTTTGGCATGAGGGGCGATCGCCCTGATCGGTTTTTTGCTATACGGGTCGGCTATTTTGAACGCTTTCTTATTGCTGATCCCTGCCGCTTTGCGCAGCAGCGAGGCAGGAAGGACGGAGTTGTCTTCCTCCGCGAAGCCGTCTTCGATCGTGACCATCTTGGCAACGTCTTCTGCCGAAATGGCTTCGGTGGAAGGGTTGATGATATTGATGCTCTCGCCAGGCTTGGCGTCGAAGATCATCTTTTTGTCTTCGTCGAATTCGGGGTTGACGAAGCGATGGCGTTCGTCGAAATCCTCCGGCTCATCGATATGGTCGACTTGCCTGATGGTGACGTTGACGGGGTTGCCGTATTTATCGGTCAAAGAGGAACTGGCATCGGATGAGCCGCAGCCCGCCAAAAGGGAGGCCGCGATGATCGAGACCATGAATTTCGTGATTGCAGTCGATAGTTTTTTCATGTCCAGCCTCCTATTCCGTGAATGTCACGTAGTATTCGTCGGCGAGCAAAACCGCCAATTCGTCGTAGTTTTGGCCAGTCAATGTCTCATACTCCGCTTCGCTGCCCTGGAAGGTGACGTGATTGGCGACCGCCTTCAAAGAACCGATGTACAGGTGCTTTGTTTCCGATGACGCGGCATTGTAGGCGTCTAGAGCTTTTTGGAAGTCGGCGGAATGCTCGCTGGAATCGCTATAGGCGAAAGCATTCGCCGACAACGAAGACAATCCATCGCCATCGATGGTGAAATCGGTGTAGATGGCATGCTCGAAAACATAGCTTCCCAAATCGGTCAGGCCATTTGGCAGAATGAAGTCCCTGCGTGAGATGTTGTGATTGCTATCGATTACTGGGTTCACAAAGCAGTCAGCGAAGGCCCAACCATCAATTTCGCAGACGTTATCGACGCCTTTCCACTCCTGCATCGGAAGGAGGTTGGGGCAATTGGTGAAAGCGCCGCGGCTGATTGTATTTAGATGCGGGAAATGCTCGAGGCGTTTCAGCGCATGGTTGTCGCGGAAGGCATACATCTGGGTCAGGTAGTAGTACTCATTGCCGATAATTAATTCAAGTTCATCGGTGAATGCTATGCCCAGATCCTCGGTGGCATGCTCATAAAGGACGCCTGCTCCAGCACTGGACCAAACGCATGCATAACTGCTGTATGTCGGGAACGCGTCTTGCATTCCAGTCGGGATGCCATCGGGGATAACGGTCTTTTTGAAGAAGGTTCTTGGCTCATCGATGCCATCGTAATACATATGCTCGTGGTAATTCTTCAGCGTCGTGATCCACAAACCCTCATCTGGCAACCCTGCCTGTCGCTGCACGATTAAGTCGAACTCGTAATATTTGAAGCTGGAGTCGCTTGGCAGCCACTTGGTGTATGGCTCGGCGATGTAAGTCGCAGGATTTTCCATCGTGCCGAGTCCATTGTTGGTGAATGTGGCCCCGGACCCATAGAACTCGCCTTGCTCCCTATGGCCCTCGGGATAGACGAGATATCCCGTGCTGTGAGAATAAATCGAACCGTCGTAAAAACAAGCATCGCCAAGTTTCAATCCCAAAGTCGACTGGTCGATATACGACTCGTCGCCCGGCATCGAAATGGAGTTGCCATTGGCAATGCCGATTTCCAGATAGGCGTTATCGAATCCGCGGTTGATGAACTTAAGCCTCAAATCGAAGTCCGAAGCGTATTCGGCATAGAGGTCGTAATCATGGAAGTCGCTCGCGGTCGCAGGATCATATTGCTCGTCGCCGTTGACGTATCTGCGGAAGACGTAATGCTCCGAAACATTCGAAGGGGCAGGCACTTCGGGGAATCCATAGTTCGCTAGCCCGGGGTTTGGGATAAAGACCCGCGAAGACGGGGCATCCGACGAGTAAGACCCAGGGTTGACCTTGATGGTGACGCTTGGATATAAGTCCAGCGATTGTTCGAGAGGCTGCGTCAACACGCCATCGTCTGGATTGATGAAAGTGCCGCCGGATGCCTTTTTTTGGGCAGCGGTCAAAGTATATTCGCGCCAATCGAAGCCCGAAAGCTTGCCGCTTTGCAAGATAGAGTCTTTGAAGTCCTCGCCATATTCATAAGAATAAGGGACGAAGCTGTCCTTGGACGTATAGAACCTGATGATGGGGTTGACGTGGGCAACCCAGAACCCCTGAATCTGCTTGATGAGGCAGCCGCCCTTGTCGTAGAACTTGGCGATCGGGTGGATGGAGTAGATCGGCTCCGCGTCTTGGAGGGGGACAGTCAAAGTGAAGCGTTCCTTGACGATGTCCACTTCTTCTAAATCCGGCCCAGCGTCATTCACGTAGGAGAGCCCGCTATAAGTGGCTTCCACTCCTGGGGTCACGTTTTCGGTGATCGTCTCCATGACGGGGGTGAACCGATAATGCTCGCGGCATTGATAGGTAAGCGTCAAAGAGTCGACTTCAATCGCATCGAGGTCGCTGACGAAAGAGAAATGGGTGCGGTAATAGGCGTCTTGGGACGCAACGGCTTTGGTCAAATAAGCCGATGCGCCGTAATTGCCCGCGGAATAGCCAGACTTCAAGGTAAGCTTGTCGTCGCTGGAGAACCCAGCGGATGGGGCAAACGAAACGCCGGTCGTGCCGTTGATGGGGTCGTTCAGCGTCAAAGAGCCGCCTTTGGCGAAGCAGATCTTGTTGTCGCTTGCGGTTACATTGCTCACCGTGAATCCAAAAGACGCGCCGCCGCTGGAGGTTGCCCGACCAGCGGAAATGTCCGCGGCGCGGATGGTCAAAGTGTAGATGGGGTCGGTCGCCCTTGTCGGGGCAGCGGGTTGGACGGCATTGGCGATGACAGTCATGCACAAAGCCATCGGAAGGACGGTGGCGATGCTATAGAACAAAGCCTTTTTCTTGAGCTGCATGATCAATCCCTCCTCTCTTTGAATCTATCAAGGGGATCTTCTTCGATTGGGAGATCCTCATATCGGAAGCGCACATGCTCCTCGTCGTTGCGGTAATCCACGTCGCCGAGGATGTTGTCGACTTTCTGGTCGATGACGAAAACGGGAAGGTAATTCTCGTAGATGATGCGGCATATGTAACGGACATCGGTGTTTCCGGCCGAATAGGTGCGGTATATGTTGATGTAGAGGCTCCCTTCCCCGCTGGTGTAGCTATCGATTTCGGTGGGGTCATATGCTCCTTTGAGCTGGGTTTCGGCGATCTTGTCGCTTATTGAGAGAAACCTGTCCATGATGCGCGACACACGGAAGGAAGGCTCTTGGGCGACCATCTCCTGCACGGACGACGATGTGTAATAGGTCTCGCCTTCTTCGCTGTTGTCGTAAAAGCCATGGAAGAATTCGCTCTCCGCGGAGAAATAGCCTTCCGCTTTTTGGTTGAGCCATGTGTCATTCCGCTCGTAATAATAGTAAGACCCGGGGATATAGGTCTCGTCTTCTATCAGGTAATCGGCCAGCAGATCGTTTTCGACCAAAGCGTAAAGGCTATTGACGTTATAGCCGCTTTCGAAAAAGGGGTATCCCGTTTCCTTGTTGTGGGCTTCGATTTCGCGGAGGATGCGGTAGGCTTCGTCCGGATAGATCGCCCTGCCCTTCTCCGCATCGTCCACCAATTCGTAATCATAGACGGGGTCTTCGTTATAGATGACCTGCTGATAATCGTCAGAGGACTCTCCGGGCTGCGTGCTCAAACCGCTTCCCCCTCCGCAAGAGCAGAGGATGAAAGGGAATAGCAGCAATGACATGTTCCCTAATTTGTGTCTCATGGGTATGCCTCCATGGAATGCTATAGGCAAAGCGCGTATTGCGATGGATACGCAAAAGCGATGGCCTTATAGGGAAATCATACATGTTGGGTGTCACAGTTCTGCCACACATACGCACCGCGCGAAAACGCATAGGCGCCTTAGAACGCAATTGGGCGTTTTCCGACAGGATCAAAAAGTTTTTTCCTTGAGTGAGCAAAGCCGGTTTCATCCCTTGAAATTCAAGTAAAAAAGCGAGCCCGCATACGGTTCAAAAAAGGAAGTCATTTTATTTTAAAGAATTAAAATAGCAGGGACGTGGATGCGTTTTCGCGAAAAAATGGTAGAAAAATGCGGTGAGTATTTTATGCTTTAATTAGCAGAAACAATGAAATACTCCCACATCCTCATCGTTTGCCTGATCATCCACGCCATCATCAGCGTTGACATCTTCCGCAAGAAATCGTCCGCCGTCTTGCCGGCGGTGAAATCTTACCGCGTTTTCGTCGTCTCGATGGCGCTCTATTTCCTTTCCGATTTGCTTTGGGGCGTATTCGAGGAGAACAAGCTCGCGCTTCCTTTGTTCATCGATACCTGCGTCTATTTCCTTTTGATGGGCTTCTCGATTTTGGCTTGGGCCCGTTATGCGGTGCAATTCCTGCAGACGGAAAAGAAAATCGTCGGCAGGATCTTGCTTTATTTCGGCAATGCGTTTTTCTTGGCCGAAGTCATCTTGATCATCGTCAATGCCTTCCATCCGATCCTATTCGACGTCGACATGCAGACTTGCGAATATATCGCCTTGCAGGCCCGCGACATCATGCTATATCTGCAGATTCTGATGTACGCCCTCCTGTTCCTCTACACCCTGATTTTCACCATCGTCAACTACAAGGGCAATCCCTTCAACAGGAAGTACATCATCATATCCTTTTATTCCCTGGCTATGTCCACCGCCGTCAGCGTCCAGATCTATTTCCCCAATCTTCCGCTCTATTCGATGGGGTGCATCATCGGGGTCACGATGCTCAATTCCTTCCTCATCAACGACATCAAAGAGGAATACCGTTCCGCATTGGAACGATCGCAGATGGAAGTCACCCAAGGGAAAATCGCCCTTAACCAAACCATGATCATCGCCTATTCCGATCCTCTCACCGGCATCAAGAACAAACACGCTTACGTCGAAGAGGAGGAACGCATCGACAGATTGATTGGGGCTGGGCAGATGGAGGATTTCGCCGTCATCGTCTTCGACCTCAACGGCTTGAAGCTGATCAACGACACCAAAGGGCACGAAGCCGGCGACGCCTACATCATCTCGGCCGTCCAAACCATCCAGAGCTTCTTCGGGTCGGAGCATCTATACCGCTTCGGCGGAGACGAATTCGTCGTCATCCTAGAAGGCGAATGCTTCAAAGACAGGCAAAAGAAACTGAAGGAATTCGATGCCTACATCGATAGGTGCCTAGGAAGCGAGGAAGACCTTCCCATCATCTCCTCCGGTATGTCCAAATACCGCCCAGGGCAAGACAATACCTACCACGCCGTCTTTACCCGCGCCGACAAAATCATGTACGCCCGCAAAGACACCTTGAAAGAGCGTCACTCGAATTGACCCCGTTCGTCCTTGATTTCTTTGTGCAGAGGTCTAAAATTAGTCCGGCAATGAAGGAGACACGCCTTCCCCCTATAGGGAAGAAGGTACCACTCCAGAGCTCCTGGCGATGAGTCAGGCGGAGCCCCCGTTATCGGGCAGCGAGAGCGGTTTTCGCCTTTTAGGCGGATTCCGAAGTAAGGTGGTACCGCGTTTATCCAAGCGTCCTTATTGCAGGGCGCTTTTGTTTTATAGGAGGCATAGCAAATGAAAATCAGCTATCAAGGAAAGCCATTCGAAGTCGAAGATGGAGCATGCGGCTTCGTCGTGGCGAAACTCGTCGATCCCGAGAAGAAAAACAAGGCTCTAGGAGCCAAAGTCGGAGACAAGATCTACGACATGAACATGCCCCTTCCCGAAGGCGAAGTCGAATTCGTCATGCCCGACAGCCCCGAAGGCTTCGAGATGATGAACCACTCCTGCTCGCATTTGATGGCCCAGGCCTTGTCCCATCTTTATCCGGGATGCTTGTTCGGATTCGGGCCTTCGATCGAGGAAGGATTCTATTACGACGTCGATTTCGGCGACAGGGTCGTCTCCGAAAACGATTTCGCGGCGATTGAGGAGGAGATGAAGAAACTCTCCAAGGCCGCGATCCCGTTCAAACGCCGCGAAATTGAGCCATCGGAAGCGCTTGAGATCTTCAAGGCCAATCCTTATAAAGTCGAGCGCATCCGCGAGCTCAATGAGACCATCTCCTGCTACGAGCAGGGCGATTTCATCGACCTCTGCCGCGGCCCTCACGTCCCCAACACCTCCTATCTGAAGCACTTCAAGCTGCTCTCCATCGCCGGCGCATATTGGAGGGGCGACAGCAAAAACAAACAGCTCACCCGCATCTATGCGACCTGCCGCGATTCCGAGCAGGCATTGAAGGATTATCTTGAATTGCTCGAAAGAAGGAAGGCCAACGACCATAGAAAGCTCGGCCGCGAGCTTGGCTTATTCATGCTCAGCGACTTCGCCCCAGGCATGCCCTTCTTCCTCCCCAAAGGCATGATCCTGATGAATTCGCTTTTGGATTACTGGCATAAGCTCCACGATGCCTATGGCTATTACGAAATCACCACCCCGACCATGATGTCGCGCGAACTTTGGGAGACCTCGGGACACTGGGACCACTACAAAGAGAACATGTACACCACCAAGGTCGATGACAGGGATTTCGCCATCAAGCCGATGAATTGCCCCGGCGCGATGCTTGCCTACAATAACTCCATCCACTCCTACAAAGAGCTCCCCTACCGTCAGGCAGAATTAGGGCATGTCCACCGCCACGAGGCAAGCGGCGCATTGAACGGCTTGTTCCGCGTCCGCGCCTTCACCCAGGACGACGCCCATATCATGGTGAGATTCGACCAGATCGAGGAGGAAGTCAAAAACATCATGAGGCTGTTCGATGACGTCTACAGCGTCTTCGGCCTCTCCTACAAGATCGTCTTGTCCACCCGCCCTGAGTCCAATTACATCGGAAGCGAGGAATATTGGACCAAGTCCGAGGCAATCCTTGCAGAGGCTTGCGCCTCCAGCGGGCACGAATACGAAATCAACCCCGGCGACGGCGCTTTCTATGGCCCGAAGCTCGACTTCAAGCTCCGCGATTCCATGGGCCGCACCTGGCAGTGCGGCACCATCCAGCTGGATGTCAACCTGCCCCACCGCTTCGGCTGCTTCTATATCGACGAGAAAGGCGAGAAGGTCGAGCCCGTCATGCTTCACCGCGTCGTGTTCGGCTCCATCGAGCGCTTCATCGGCATCATCATCGAGCATTACGGCGGCGCATTCCCGACATGGCTCGCCCCTGTCCAATGCGCGGTGCTGCCCGTCAACTCCGAAGCCCAAGGCGACTATGCCTTAGAGGTCGTCAAAGCGCTTGAGAAAGCAGGCGTCCGCGTCGAGCTCAAAGGCGACAACGAGAAGCTTGGCTACCGCTTGAGGCAATCCCAAGTCGAGAAGATCCCGTTCACCCTCGTCCTCGGCGATAAGGAAAAGGAAAACGGAAGCGTCACCTACCGCATCTACGGCCAGAAGGACCAGATCACGGTGAGCCTGGACGAGTTCATCGCCAGGATCCGCAAATCCATCGACGAAAAGCTCAGGTATTAATCGATTCCCCTTCTGGCGGGCATCCATCGCGATGCCCGCTTTTTTTCGACGGCATCGCAAGAATCGTGCACGCTTGTCAAATCGTGTTAAAGTCGAATATAAAATGTTTTATATTGGACTTCGCCTTTCTCTACCGTTTTTTCTCCATTTTATATAGCAAAATATGCAGGATTTCGTCTTCTCATGACGGCGTTTGAGTTTTAGAATATTTGCATGGCAAAAATCGAAGCACCTTATAAAAATACATTTTCCCTCAACCATTCCATTATTTCCCACGCCTGCTCGGTTTCCTATAACCTTGGCAAGCTGTCTTACACAGGGGAAGACGGGCCCAATAACGAAGACCTCGCCAACGCGACCCGCTTTCTTCTATTAGACGAAGGGATCGCATTGACCCCAAGCCAGATCAGAGGCCTTAAAAGGGCCGAGGAAATCCCGTCCATCCCGCAATCCGGCAGAGTGTTCCGCCTATTGAGGAAACTCGGGAAGATCAGTCCGAGCGACCCCAAGCTTTTGGAGGAGTTCGAAGCCGCGGTTTTCCCAGACGGCGTCCCCAACCGCATGTCGCGCAGCGTCGAAGGGTTCGACTATCCCTTGCCTCCATCCAGCAAAGTGCCCGCCTTGATGAAAGGGCTCTTCTCCTTCGTGAAGAAATCCGAAGGCAAAGTCCACCCCCTGGTCTTGGCGTGCATGATCTATTACGAAGTCATCTCCATCGCCCCCTACTCTTCTTATAACCACGCTTTGGCCAAACTATGGATGAAGTCGATCCTCATCCAGTATTCGCCAGCGATGGCAAGCCTCCCTTTGGAGAAGCTCATCCACTTCCGGAAGAAATCCATCAAGGAGGCATTCGACGATTCCGCGAACATCAAAGACGGCGTGTCTTTCTTGTCCGCGATGATCCAAGTCGTCGACGATGGGGTGGAAGCTTTGATCAAAGAAAGCCTCAAGCGTCCAGAACTCCCCTCTCCCCGCGCCGAGAAGATGACGTCCCTCATGGAAGAGGGCCGCTTCTATAGCGCGGTCGAATTGCTGCAGCTATTGGGCCTCAAATCCCGCCTCGGCCTGCAGAAGAATTACCTCAAGCCCGCGCTTGACCGCGGCCTCATCGTCATGAGCAATCCCCTTTGCCCGACCGATAGAACCCAAAGGTACGCGAAGAAATGATTCTGTTCGATGATGTCATAGAGACGAAGAAGTCCCCGTTCGGCTTTTTGATGTTTGCTTGCCTTGGCATCTCTTTATTGTGCGCCATCGCGGCCTTCATCCTCAAAAAGCGGAACCGCAAAATCTCATTGATCCTGATCGGATGCAGCGGATTATTCGCGCTTCTTGGATTCGGATTCTCCTTCCCATGGACCAAGCTTGCCACCGAGGAGGATTGGGCGTGGCAATACATTTGGTCGATCGCCTTATTCATCTTGGCCTATGCCTGCCTGCTTCCTGGCATATACTTCAAGGATTTCAAGAACATCTCGATATTCTTGGCCCTTGGCTTCTTTGTGCTCATTATCCTTGCGATCACTTTTGGCATCATGGCCGCGACTTCAAAGCTCGACAACGTCACCGATTTGAGCGCATCATCGTCGGGATTAAAACTGGCTATCGCACTTTCTTTACATAAGTAATGGGCTTATACTTGCTTGCGGAAAGGAGGAAGGCATTATGAAAAAAGCCATCCAAATCACCGGAATCATCTGGGCGATTGTCTGCGGCATCTCCGCGATTATCTTCTTTGCGGGAGGCTCTTTGTTCGCCGCCGCTTTTGCAGAGCTCATGAAGCAGCAAGGAGGCGTGCCGGAAGAGGAAATCAAAATCGCCGCCGCAGCGATGCTTGCCGTCTATATGGTTCTTGGCGTCTACATGCTTGTCGCAGCCGTCTACAGCATCGTCTTGGTCGCGGTCAAGAACAAACAGATGTCGAAGGGCGCTGGCATCGCCATGGCCGTCGTCGGCATCGTCCTCGGAGCGGAACTCCCTGGCGTTTTCTTCTTGATCGATTCCATCAAAAACCGATAAGCATCGAATATTTTGCAAGAAGTGAAAAAACTCCTTGCGCTGCATCCACAAAAGGGTATACTTATCGCGTCGATAAGACGTAGAAAGCAGTCGCGTTCCGGCGGCTCGCCAGATCCCACAGGGGATTGGCCAAGGTGCTACTTAAACCCAATGCAACACCTATATCGCCGGAGACTGTCTCTCCGGCTTTATTGATTTATGGAGGAAAAAACACATAGCTTACTTCAATCCAAACGACCATCGTCGTCCCCAGAAAAGATTCGATCCGATCAATGAGCACATCCGCTACCCGGAAGTCATGGTCATCGGCCCAGATGGTGAAAACCTCGGCAAGATGAGCTCGCGCGCCGCAAACGAATTGGCCGCCAGCTACAATCTCGACCTCTTCTGCGTTGCGCCGAATGCAAACCCACCGGTCTGCAAAATCCTCAACTACGGAAAGTACCGCTACGAAAAGCAGAAATCCGAAAGAATGCAGAAGCGCAATTCCAAAGCCGCACAGCTTAAGGAAATCCAACTGCATATCTCTATCGGCGAACACGACATGGCCACGAAAGCCAAGCACGCCAGGGAATTCCTATCCGAAGGTGATAAGGTCCACGTCCGCGTCGTCTTGAAAGGACGCGAAATGGCCCACCAGGAACTCGGCGAGGAGTTGCTGCGGAAATTCGTTTCCCTGCTTGAAGAAGAAGGAAGCGTCCTGACCGTGGAGAAAGCCGCGGCTTGGGAAGGCAAGTGCTATTCCACCATCGTGGCAAGGAAGACTAAGAAATAAGGAGAAACAATCATGCCTAAAATGAAATCCAACCGCGCCTTGATGAAACGCATCAAAGTCACCGGCAGCGGAAAAGTGAAGTTCATTCACGCCTACAAGGGACACCATGCCCCTTACAAAACCCCGAAACAGTGCCGTCAGTTGCGCCGTTCCGGTATGCTTGATCGCACCGACTACAAGCGCATCAAGTTCATGATTGTGAAGTAAAGGAGAGAAACGACAATGGCTAGAGTCAAAGGTGGCACCGTTACCCGTGCCCGTCGCAAAAAGATCTTGAAACAGGCTGAAGGCTACTTCGGTTCCAAGCATCTTCTATTCAAGACCGCCAAAGAGCAGGTCCTCCACTCCCTCCGTTATGCTTACAATTCTCGTCGCCTCGTGAAGCGCGACTATCGCAAGCTCTGGATCAAGCGCATCAACGCCGCTTGCCATCTCAACGGCATCAGCTACTCCAAGTTCATGAGCGGCCTCAAGAAGAGCAACATCTCCATCAACCGCAAGATGCTCTCCGAGATCGCCATCGCCGATCCCGCCGCCTTCACCGGTTTGGTGAACACTGCCAAGAAGGCTCTTCAATAAGAGAATTCGTGCTCAATCAGCGTCTCCTAAGCGAGACGCTTTTTGTTTCCGTGGTTTTCAGTTGTAAACCGAGAAGCGGCCAAAGGGTGCTTCCCCCCCAACGTCGGAATCCTGAATGCGCTTGTGGGGCGCTAGTTTCGTGTCGAAGACTATGTTACCAAGCGAGATTTCGGAAAGCCCGATGTAGTGGATCTGACAGGTTGGTTCGTCGAACAAGACGTATTTAAATAGGCCGGGTTCAAATATGTAGACGCAAGACGGAAGAACGAAGAGGTCCTCGCTCCAGAGGGGCGGCTTTTTTTGCCCGACCATCGACACGAGCCTTTCCTTCTCGGCTTGGTAACCGAGCTCGTCCCAAACGCAGCTGGCATATAGCTCCCAGCGGCCATATGGAGCCCCGTCGTGTTTTACCGTTTCGAAATAATAGAAGAAGGACCCGCCGGATTCGGGGGCGGATGGCGGGAGGATCGAGTAGGCGGCGCCGTTTCTTTCCACGTGGTCGGACACGCGTGCCTCAAACCCCTCTTTGTCAAGGGTCTCCGGCTTTCCTTCGATTGCGCTCAGCTCATGGCCTCGAAGATCATCGACATATCTTAAAAGATCAGACGCATCAATCAACATCCAGCATAAAAGGAGCCCTCCATAAGCCACTATAGAACACAAGGCGATAACAAAAACTCTTATCAGAACCCGTTTCCATTTTGGCAACCGCGAAAACCCTTTCATTTGAAGTGCTTCAGATAGGAGGTGTCGTCGGCATAAGGGGTGCCGGATACGATCTGGAGAGTGGTAGAATCCACCGTGGTGAAACTGACCGTTGCGGTGACATTCTCGGGAAGGATAGGGAAAGGAGGGTCTATGGACATTGTTCTTACCTCTAAGACCAGTTTAAAGTGGGAACGTTCTTTTTTGAAGAACGAATTAATCATTTTTTTCTCATATCCGACATTTCAATTCGATAAGCGTTTCAATACTCAATTAGCGTCTCCCGTGAGACGCTTTTTGTTTTCGATTTCGGCGGATAATAGTAAAATTTATATACCATGATATTCAACCACGAACTAAACAACGGAATTTTGACGATTTACCTCGAGGGCGCGATCGATTCCACCAATTGCGCGGATCTCGAAGCGCGCATCGCCCCAATCGTTTCGAGCGTCCCGCACACAGGACTTCGTTTGGATTTCGCCAAGGTGTCATACATTTCCTCGGCGGGACTTCGTTTAGTGCTTAAGCTTCGCAAGAGCTGCGAGGACTTCGCGGTCATCGAAGCGAACAACGAAATCTACGACATCTTTGATATGACGGGGTTCACGAACATCCTCCAGATCTATAGGAAAGCCAGAGAAGTGTCCATCGCCAATTGCCCGCTTATCGGGAATGGCGCATACGGAAGGGTATACCGCATCAACGACGACACCATCGTCAAATCCTATTTCCGCGGAAACCCAATCGCCGAAATTGAACGCGAAAGGCAGATGGCCCAAGCCGCTTTCGTATTGGGAATCCCCACCGCTATTAGCTATGACGTAGTCAAAGTCGTCGAGGAAAATTGCTTCGGAGCCGTGTATGAACTCATCAAAGCCGACTCCTTAATGCAATGCTTCATGGGCAATCCCGATGATTACGATAAATATCTGAAAGAGTATCACAACCTGCTTGTCCATCTTTCCAAAACCAAAGTGGAAGGCGACCAAATCCCCGATTGCGTCAGCGATTTGAAGGATAGGCTCGATTATATCAAGCCGCACTTAAACCACAAGACCTATGAAAAAATCGAGAAGATGGTTTTGGATATCGCCAAATCGAAAGGCTTTGTCCATGGTGACTGCCATTTCAAAAACATCTTCATGGTCGATGGCCAATTAATCCTCATTGATATGGATACCATCTGCAAAGGCCCGTTCATTCTGGAAATCGCGAATATCTACCGCACCTACTGCGCATTCGAGGAAATCACCCCCGGCGATAACCTTCACTTCCTCGGAGTCGATGGCAAATGGACGAAGAAACTCTATACCGACTTATTCAATTTGCTGTTCGGAAAGAAGCCGAACCCCGACAAAATTCAAAGCAAGATTCGCTTCTTGGCCTTCACGCTTCTGCTATCCCATTATGTGCAGAAGCCAGAGAAATACGCCAAGATGATCGAGAAGACTCTTGCGATCGTCGAAAGCGAATTGCCGCAAATCGATAACCTGGAAATCCCTGACCCAGATTGACAAAATCAATGATAAAAAACGAACGCGGATTCGCGTTCGTTTTCATTAAGATTATTGTTTCTTGAAAAGCTCAATTCCTTTGGCTAATCTTTCAAGCCCATCTTGGAGCCTGGACCTTGGGCAAGCCAGGTTCATGCGGAAGAAGCCTTGGCCTCCGGTTCCATATTCTTCGCCATCGGACAGCCTTAGTTCCACACTTTCGCGGAGGAACTTCAAAAGAGGACGGGAGTCGCTGCTGATGGAAGAGCAATCGACCCAAAGAAGGTATGTGGCCTCGCCGCGGATTGCTTTGAGATCTTTGATTTTTTCTTCAATAAAGCGTTCGGCATATGCGCGATTATCAAACACGTATCGCCTCATTTGGTTCAACCAATCCCTGGAATCCCTAAATGCGGCGATTGTTGCAGGCACCGCGAATACATTCGGTTCAGCCACTTCATCGGTATTGATCTGCCTATCAACCTTTGCTCGGATTTCAGCGTTATCGATTACCATGGCAGCCGTTTGGATGCCCGCCAAGTTGAAACACTTGGTTGGTGAAATTGCTGCATATCCAATCTCTTTGGCTTCTTCGCAGCTGATATAGAAGGGAACATATGGTTTCTCTAATGTCGTGATCTCGCCGTGAATCTCATCAGAAAGAACGATGACATCGTGCTCTTTGGCTAGTTTCGCTAAACGGGCAAGCTCTTCTTTTGACCAAATCCTGCCAACGGGATTATGAGGATTGCAAAGGATTAAGAGTTTCGTTTCAGGAAGCGAGAATGCTTTTTCCAAACCTTCCCAATCCATTTCGTAGACACCGTTTTGCAGCAGCAAAGGAACCTCAAGCGGCTTGCGGGCATTGTTAACTATAGAGTTATAGAAGATGTTATAGACAGGCGGCATCACGACGACGTTATCTCCAACGGCAGTCAATTTACGAACCGAAGAGGAGATAATCGGAACTACGCCTGTAGCAAAAATAAGCGACCCCTTATCGATTTTCCAATTGTGAACATCCAAATAATAGTCATGGTATGCATTAAACCAATCCTCATCTGGTTCGGTATATCCGAACACTCCATGATCGATTCTTTGACGGAGCGCTTCGATGATTGCGGGAGCGGCCTTAAAATCCATATCCGCCACCCACATGGGCAGTTCATTAGGTGAGCCGCTCCACTTGATGGAACCGGTTTGCCTACGGTCAATCAATTCATCGAAATCGTATTTCATTATTCCCCTACCACAATCTTGGTTTGGCTATGGTCAACATTGGGATCGTCTAAGATAATCTCTCCGACTTTCTTGACTTTTATAACACCGGAAAGCGGATTTTTAATTGACATTACTTCTGAATTAATTTCAGCATCGATTTCCGAACAGTATTCAAAGCATAGGTCAGTGTCTAACAATTGGCAATTCACCATCTTGAGCTTCTTGATATAGCAAAGCCCTTGATGGGAACGGATTACACAATCGACGAACTCGAGGTCTTCGCTGTTCCATCCGATGTATTCGCCTTCGATATAGCAATTGGTAGCTTTGACATGCTTGCAGTTCCAGAAAGCATCCTTAGTCATCAGTTTGGAATTGGAAATGGTGATGTTCTCGCAGGAATCGAAGATGTAATTGCCTTGGAGAGTGAGATTATCCACCACTATGTTCTTGCTGTGGTATCCGAAATAATCCGCTTGGCTGACGGTCACATCTTTGATGGTCACGCCATCGCAAGACCAAACAGTTTCTTTCGCTTCTGGGATATTTAGATTCTCCAATGTTAAATTATGGCAAGCGCGGAAGCATTTCGGAGCTTCGATGAGGCAAGAAGAAAAACTGGCATCATTCGTATACCAAATGCCAGCTCTGGCATTGACGGTGAATTTGCAATCCGATACTTGGATCCTGTTCCCATACCAAAGCGGATACTTCCAATCGAACGTGGATGTTTTGACCTCTAAATCAAGGCATTCTTTCAATGGGGATTCGCCGTCATTGAATAAGCAGTCCACTATTTTTGCGTCATGGACCATGAATAAGGCTCTTTCGCCTGTGTAATGTTGTTTCCTAAGTTCTCTCATTGCGGGAGTCATTATATGCGTTTATTCGTTTATGCGCCTGCGATATGCTTAGCGGATTAATTCCTCGCCCTCAGAAAGATAGATATGGGTTAGGTTTTCGATGCAGGTCTCTACCAAAGGTGCCCAGTCGAATTTGGCTTCGTAGAATTCACATTCGTCGGAACGGGGCTTTGTTTTTGGCTTGCGGGGCTTGAAGATCGTGCAGCAATCCTCAAATGGGCGGATGGAAATGTCATATGTCCCGATACGTTTTGCATCATCGATGATGGAAACCTTATCGGAGACCGCCAAAGGGCGAAGAATAGGGAAAGAAGTCACCTCATTGATGACTTGCACCGATTCCAAGGTTTGCGAGGCAACCTGCCCGATGGACTCGCCGGTTGCGATGGCCAAGCACTTTGTTTTCTTAGCGACCCCCACCGCAATCCTTACCATCATTCTGCGCATGATGGTGATGCAATAAGGCTCAGGGACATTGCGGTAAATCTCTTCTTGCAGTTTGGTAAACGGAACCACAGACAGCTTGATGTCGCTTTGATAGGCATTCAAAACCTTAAGAAGGTCTTTTAGCTTATCCAAGACGGCTTCAGAGGTATATGGAGGCGAAGCGAAATGGAGGCAATCAACCTCGATGCCGCGCCTCATAAGCATATAAGCGGCGACGGGAGAATCGATACCTCCGGAAAGAAGCATCAAAACCCTGCCATTCATTCCTAGAGGATATCCTCCTAAGCCAGGGTAATCCTGAAGCGATAAATAGCAGGCGTCCTCGCGGATATTCACGCGCAATACCTGCTCGGGGTTATGGACATCGACTTCGATGCCGCGGATATGGCCTAGCAGGAATCCACCGACTTCCCTCGATGTTCCATAGGAATCTAATGGGAAGGTCTTATCGGCTCTTTTGGTCTCGACTTTGAAGGTCTTGGCCTTCGAATCCAAAAGCAAAGCAAGCGACCCCTGATTGATTTGCTCGATTTCCTTCTCGACTTTCATGACAGGCGTAAGCCTTTGAATGCCCGAGACTTCCTGAAGCCTCGCGATAACGGAATCGATGGAATCGAGTTCGTTCACTTGGACATAAATGTGGTCACGGCCACCGGTTGCAGTCAAACCCATCGGCTTCAAAGCGGAGCGGACGTTATGCAATAGCTGTTGAATGAACAAACGGCGGTTGGCGCCTTTGGTGGAAAGCTCACCATAATGAATCATGATAGAATCGTATTTCATCGTGGGTTGACCTCCTCTAAAACCACTTTCAATTCTGTGATAAACGCATCCACGTCCCCCTTATTTGAGTTAATGCCAAAGGATACGCGGATAGAATTCTTGGCTTCGTCCATGGTCTTTCCCATGGCTAATAAAACATAGGAAGCAGGTTCCCCTTTGCTATTGCAAGCGGACACGCTGGAAACGCAGATTCCTTTTTCGGACAATGCCTCAACCACGACGCTAGCCTTATGGCGAAGCAAGGAGAAATTCAAAACAAACGGAGATGCATCGCTGGGTGAATTGATGCTTGCCTCATCGATTTCGCTTAATTGCTGTTTGAGATAAGCATTCAATCCCTGAACGCGGGCAATCTCCTCCTTGCGGAGAGAATAGGTTTTGCTTAAAGCAGCCGACATCGCGTTTGCGCCTGCGACATCGACGGTTCCGCCGCGGAGCCCGGCTTCTTGATGCCCACCAGAGATAAGGGGCAAGAAGGATAGGTGGCTCTTATAGATAAGCGCCCCATTCCCTTTTAGTCCGCCGAACTTATGGGCAGAGAAAGAGAACATATCCAAATCGCCAAGCGGCAAATCGACTTTTCCGATGGCCTGCGTCAAATCGCTATGGAAAAGAGCTTTGGGGAATTTGCGGACCACTTTAAGAAGGGCAGGCAAATCATTGATGGATCCCGTTTCGTTATTGACCGCCATGATGGAGACCAGGATCGTTTCCTTGTTCATGGCGTTCTCCAAAGTCTCCGGTTCGACTTTGCCTTCTGCGTTGACGGGAAGTTCGATTACCTCGAAGCCAAATTCTTGGCCAAGTTGCTCAAACGCTTTCAAAACGCTGGGGTGCTCGACGGCGCTGGTGATGATTCTTTTGCCGCGGTTCTTGTAATGGAACGCCGCGCCCTTGATCGCCAAAGAATTCGCTTCGCTTGCCCCAGAAGTAAAAATGAGGCGATGCGATTTCGATACGCCTAGGCAATTGAGGATGGAATTCCTTGCGTTCTCTAAAACCTTGGAAGCGGCAAAACCTACGGTGTGCAAAGAAGAAGGGTTCCCAAAGCAATTCAAGCTGACTTCTTCGAATGCTTTAATGGCCTCGGAAAAAGGAGGCGTTGTTGCCGCGCAGTCTAAATAAATCATCGTTTTACTTATTCTCCGCGGATGCGCCTAACGGCCGCGACGGTCTCTTCGTAAGCGCGCTTGAAGTCGCCGCTGAAATATAGCGACTCCGCTTGAATCACGGTCGCATCCATCTCTCCGATGTGGGGACGATCGCGATTGGCGAATAGGATTGCCGAGTCGGCAAGGAGCATTTGCTCATAATCGCTCTTGATGGCATTGCAAGTCGCATCGCACTCCGATTGAAGGGCCGCGACAAGTTCATTGACTTTGACGACGTCGATTGGGAGATTGCGCAGGGACTGGAAGATTTCGTCGATGTAGCCATAGTATTTTTCGATGTCTTCGCTATACTTCTCCCAAACGGATGCAAGGTTGATTTTCGCAAGGATCTCTTCCGCGTCTTTGATTTTGGACGCATATTCTTTAACGACTTCGAGAGCGGATTCGGAATCGGATTTCAGCGAAAGGAGGTAACGGGAGAAATCGTCGATTGCGGCGGTTGCCTGAGCGGTGTCATCGCGGAGGGTATGCATTTTCTCAACGAGCATTGAGTATGGCTGCTTGGTGCCGGAATGGATGAATGTATCGAGCGAACGCTTGGTAGCACCCGATTTATTGATGAGGACCATGATGTTATCGATCTTCTGCTGCTCTTCGTTCGGGATGATGTAAATCCTCCTGACATCGGGAAGAGAATTGGATAGGCGGATATATTTCTTGTCGACCGCAGCCGCCTCGGCGTAAACCAAATCGCATTCGGACTCGAAGGTGACCCTGGCGTCTTTTTCTTTCTCGAACAAATCAAAGAAGTCATCGACGGCGGCGAGAATTCCATCAAGCTCGGCTTGGACGTTCCTCAAATCGAATTGGCGGACGCGCTTGGTGATGTCTTCCAACTGACGGCGCATATCCTCGATATAGGTTCTGGTCATCAAATGATGAAGCGGGTATCCTGCCCTAACCATTTCGTCATAACGGTTCTCCAAGGAGAGGAGCTTGTCAGGGATGACGCTTTGGATGGTGACGCAGATATTGGGGATGTCCATCAATGTTTTGGACAATTGGATAATGACGTCGTTCAAGCGGGGAAGCATATTCTTCGCTTCGTCATACTGAGCGGATTCGACATAGGCTTCGTATTCGGTGAATTTGTCATCGAGCATTTTGAATACTTGGTCAAAAGAGGATGCGACAAGAGACAAATCGGCCTGTTTCACATAGTAATCCTGCTTGATTTTGCGAAGGTTCTCCTTCAAGGTCAAAGACTGCTGGCGGCAATCTTCTTCAGGACGGACAACTGCGGTCAAATCGCTGTTGAGCGAATTGACTTCCGCTTCATAATGCTCAAGGGTTTCCCATGCGCCAGGGAGAGCCGCCTTCAATGCGGCGTAATCGCGATCGGCGACCAAATCCTTTAGATTGTTGATGACGGTCTGAGCGGAGGAATCGCTCTTATCGCGTATCTCCTTGAACCTTCTGTTAAAGGTCATGTGGGTATTCACGTAGAGGAGGTTGGTCAAAGAAATCATTTCGATGCGCTTGATGTATTGGCTATCTTGGCCAAACAGAAGGGCATGGAGGTATTCGAATTTCGTGGTGAGTTCCCTGACCTGCCTCTTATATCGCATATGGGCGAATAATGTGAAATAAAGCAACACGCCGACGCCTATCAAAACAACGGCTGAAGCAGCGATGATGGCTATGATGCCAGGAAGGCCTAAGAGTACATAAAAATGGTTGTTCATATGCAATATGATAGCACTCTCGCGCATATGCTCGCGAGTGATAAATCCTGTTTTTTCAAAGAACGTTTTCCCAATCCTGTTTTCGCATAAAGAAAAAA
>CAMORJ010000011.1 GCA_946623775.1 uncultured Bacillota bacterium
CCGCACTTGGTGACAAGGGTGCGGAATGGGAATTTGCCGCCCATCGCGCAGAGCTTCAAGTAACGCTTCCACGCGAGAGCATGGTTCTTGCGGTCGAGGTTGAAGAACTCAAAAGCCATAACCTGGGCAAGCGTGTAGTCGATGTAATAGAAGGGGTTTGCGAAGATATGGTTCTGCGTCAGCCACCGATGGCCGGTAGCCATGTATTCGCAATCCTTATAGCAAGCGACTTTGTATGGGGTGTATTTGAGTTCCAATTCGTGCCACTTTGCATCCCTTTCGGCAGGAGTTGCTTCAGGGTTCTCGTAAACCCAATGCTGGAACTCATCGACCGTCACGCCATAAGGCAAGAACGAGATAGACTCAACAAGATGCTGGAAGCGATACTTCAGCGGATTATCGAAGAACAAGTCCATCCAGGGCTCTGCGAAGAACTCCATGGACATGGAATGAATCTCGCAGGATTCCATGGTGGGGCTGCGGTATTCGGGAATTCTGATATTACGGCCCATATAGGCTTGGAAGGAATGGCCGAATTCATGGGTTAATACATCCACGTCCCCCGCGGTTCCATTGAAATTGGAGAAAATGAAGGGGATTTTGTACACAGGGAAATAATCCATGTAGCCACCCGTTTGCTTGCCGGGCTTCGCTTCAAGATCCATCACGTGATGGTCTGCCATATAGCGGAAGAAATAGGAGGTCTCGGGGGAGAGCTCGTCATAAAGCTTTTTTGCGGCTTCGACTTTCTCCATCGTCGTGCCACGGGGCTTGGCATTGCCATCGGGGAAGAGGGTGTTCAGATCATAGATGTGCGGGTCGCGGATTTTGGTACGTTTGAACTGCTCTTTGACCAGTTTCTCGACGATCGGCGTAACGACTTCGCGAATCTCCTCTCGGTAAGAGGCAACGTCCTCGGCGTTGTAATCGAAGCGAGACATATTGAGATAGCCCAATTCGACATAATTCTTGAAGCCAAGCTTCTGTGCCATCTTCGTGCGGACTTTCACGAGCTTGTCGTAAATCTCCTCGAGTTGGTCTTTGACGCCATCAAGGTATGCATAATAGGCGGCAGATGCTTCGCGGCGCGTTTCCCTATCTTGGTCCTGCATGAATTTGGACATCTGCGAGGTATTGTAGACGCCGCCGCGGAAATGGATCTCCGCGCCAGCAAGAAGCGAGGAATACTGATCGATGAGGTTATTCTCTTCGATGGATTCCTCAACGATTCTTTCGTCGAAGGAACGAAGGGAATAATCATACATTTTGAACAAAAGCGATCCGAGCTTCTGCTCAAGGTATTCGCGATAAGGGGATTCAACGACCGCTCTCTCCCATTCGGTTTCGGCAGCGGAGACAAGGGGCAAGCCATTGTTCATCTTATCGTTCGCGGCTTTGTACTTTTTGTTTTTGGTGTCGATGGTGTAAAGGATCGCGATGTGGACGGTCTCGTTGTGGAGCTTATCGTTCCAAGCAGCGTGCTTCTTCCAGATTTTTAACGCCTCTTCTTGGGAAGCGGCCGCGCGCATAGCGGCGGTGAATTCTTTGACTTGCGCCACGCATTTTTCGATGTTCGGGACGCGGAAGGGCCATTGCTCAAATGGCTTTAGTTCTTTAGACATAGTGTCATCCTTTCTTTAGATGATTTTGATAAGCGGGGATTTCCGCCCTGCCCTATCTTTCTTAATGATTGGGTGCGAGGCGAAATAACCTTTTGTGGAGCGGATGCCTTCATCCGTGACGAATAGATAATACTCGTCTTCCTCCCTGGAATAGGAAAGGCGCAGCATCCCCATATCGACGAGGCGCTTCACCATCGATTTCGCCCTGCGAGACCTTAGGCTAAGCAAACAGCCGAAACATGCGAGGTCGGAAAAATCATTGAAGCAGGAATTGCCCTTGAGGATTTGGACTAGGCACGAATCGGAAGGAGCATAGCCGCGCAGCGAGAGTTCGTAGACGCAGTAGACGAGTTTCTTTTCCGTAATGGTAAGGCTTTGGTTATCCACGGGCAAAATTATACAGTAAAAACAGTGACCTATCTTAGCATTTGATTTGAAATCAATTCAGCGCGTGACTAGAATATGCCATGTCGATTATGAACGAAGAAGAAACTGTAAAACTGATTGAGGCAACCCTCGATAAAATCCGCCCATTCCTTCAGCGCGATGGGGGAGACATCGATTACATCGGATTCCGCGATGGAATCGTTTACGTTTCCATGGTCGGAGCTTGCGAAGGATGCCTATATGCCCAAGACGATATCTCGGCTGGAGTCGAGATTATCCTCATGGAAGAAGTGCCTGGAGTTCTCGCTGTTAAATCCACCGAAATCCCGGACGACATCATGGCTTCCTATCTCGAGAGGAAAGGCATAACGCAAGCGGCTGAGGCAAAGTAAAACTTTGTAAAACTCAATTATTTAAGGACGGGGTATTGCAAAATACCTCGTTTTTGCATTGTTTTTGGTTGAAGTGCGTCGCGCGCGTGCTATATTAAAAATATAGAAGGAGATACAATCATGGTCGAATGGTTTAACAAGCAGAGCAACATCGTCAAATTCATCCTTTTGATTCTTCCTTTCGTTGGATGGATCTGCGAGGTTATCATCCGTTGGAGCATCGTGATCACCAAAGGCGGAGTCCTCAACATCGTCCTCGCCATTGTGTACACGTTCATCGGATGGGCCTGGATCCTTGGCGTTATCGACGCCATCCTCGTCTTGCTCGGCAACAAAATGTTGTTGGTTGACTAATAACAACGAGCCTACGAAAAAAGACCTCGCGATAGAGGTCTTTTTTCGTTATTCAGGAAGAATGTTCTCGGGCTTGTTCGCGATGATATAACCCAGTCGGTTATATACATCTTCGCGGTTATAGCGGAAGCGTTCGCCATTGGGCTGAACCATTACGCCGCCAGCCTCTGTCACGATGATGTCACCTGATGCGACGTCCCATTCTTTGGTGCCGCTTGAAAACCGACAGAAGAGCTCGGCGCTGCCCTCTGCGATGCGGCAGAATTTCAATGCCGCGCCGACGCACTCGGGCTCGTATGCGAACTTGTCATGGTATTTGGCGATGAAGGCGGCTTCTCTAGCGTTGAAGAAGCTGATGGAACGAAGGGCGCGGACGGGGAAGCCGCGATCCGATACGTGGATTCTGGTCGTGACGCCACCGACGACTTTATAAGCGCCTTGGCCTTTGACGGCATAATAGTACACGCCTAACGCCGGGGCATTGATCACGCCGACGACGATTTCGTGGTCGACGCACAAGGCGATGTTGGTGACGAATCCGCCGTTGCGGGACACAAATTCTTTCGTGCCGTCGACGGGATCGACGATCCAGATGGCTCTTTGGGTTAGACGAAGCGGGGTATCCGCGCTCTCTTCGGTGAGGAATCCGTAGTCGGGGAATCGCGCGCCTAAATACTCGCGGATGAGCTCGTCAGCTTTTTTATCGGCCTCGGTGACGGGGGAGTCATCGCTTTTCGTTTCTACTTCGAAGTCTCTACCGTAGACTTCCATGATAACCTTCTGCGCTTCGAGGGCGGCTTCGATCGCGGCTTGCAGTTCTGCTTCGTACATTTATCTCACCTCGTCGATATCATACCCCTTTACATGGTCGAGTTCTTCTAAAACTTCTTCCATCGTGGGTTTGCCGTCGATGATTGATAATCCTGCGGCGAATGTGTGGCCACCTCCGCCGAAATAAGCAGCGACCGGCTGAACGGGGAACCCTTTATTGGAACGCAGCTCAACGCGGATCTCTCCGTTTGGGGCTTCGCAGAAGTAGGCGTATACGTTATTCGGGACTGCGTTCGCAATCGCATTCACATAGGAGGAGGCGTCTTCATAAGCCAAGCCGAAGGATTCATATTCCTCTTTATTGATCCAGCAATAGCCAACTTGGCCGAATTGCTTCGTTTTCTCACACATGTATCGCTTAAATGCCTTCATCTCAGGCGTCTCGCGATAGATGATTCTCTTAAGCGTTTTCCTGTCGGCGCCGAGCTCAATGCACTTCTTGGCAACCTCCATGGTATGGGGTGTCGTGCCATAGAAAATGAAGTCGCCGGAATCCGTCATCAAGCCCGTGTAAAGAGCGTTCGCGCAGACGCGGTTGATGCTCATGTTGTTCTCGACGAAGAAGTCGAACAGAATCTCCGCCGCCGCGATGCGGTTCTTATCGGCGTACTGCGGATGCTCAAACGGCTCAGAGAGATAGTTGGGGTTATGGTGGTCGAATTTGATGAATCCCTTTGCCAAGCGGACCCTTTGGTCTTCAACCCTATGAAGGCAAGAAACGTCCACAAGGACCGCCAAAGAGGAGGCGATGGTCTCATCATCGACTTCATCCATGGGGGAAATGAATTCGAATAATGATGGGATGCCCGTCCCAACCGCGTAAACCTTCTTATTCGGAAAGTGGTCCCTCAGGGCTTCCCTCAAGGCAATCTGGCTTCCATAGCAATCCCCATCAGGCAAACCATGACCCCAGATTGTGACCACGTCAGCCTTTTCGATGATGGAATAGAGCTCGCCGAAGGTATTCATAAAGCCCAATAGAATATCTTTTTCGCCAGAAAAAGCAAAGAAATTATTATCCGCGCCACATTGAAAAGGGCGTTTGAGGAAACGCTTTTCGCCTTGACGATGCAAAACGGGCTATTCCGGTTTATTTTTTGTGCGGATGAAGTTCAGGAATTCCACTTCCGGGATCGGCTTGCTGAAATAGAAGCCCTGAACCTCGTCGGCTTCCGCTTTGCTCAGCTTATCGACCGTTTCTTGGCGCTCCACGCCTTCAAAAAGCATTTTGATTCCGCGGCCGCGGAATAAGGAGAAGAGTCCACGATACAAATCATCTTGATCGCCCACGTCGAAAGCATCCGTCATCGACTTATCGAACTTCAAAGTGCAGACATTCAGATGGATTATCCTGGCGAAATTGGAATATCCGGTTCCAAAATCGTCGATCGCGATCCGGAAGCCCGCATTGGATAGTGAGTCGAGGTTCTCCCCGACCACGGGGTTTTCGCCGATGGAGGAGGATTCGGTTATCTCAAAGACGATGTCGCTTGGCTCAATGTCGAATTGGCTTGCCAAAGCGAGGATGTCTTGGGATAGATATGGGTCCTGTAGCTGAAGAGGCGAGAGATTGACTTCCAGATAATCAAGCGTTTCCTTCAATTCCTTCGCGTAGAAAGCGAAGGCTCTCTTGAGGACAATCCTGCCAATCGCGACCATCTTTCCGCGCTTTTCCGCATAAGGGATGATGAGCCCAGGCATCAGCAAACCAAAAGTCGAATCGTGGAGCCTAAGCAATGCTTCCGCGCACGTGAAGCGTTTTTGCTTAATGGAATAGATGGGCTGATAGTAAAGCGAGAACGACTCCTCCCGAATCGCTTTTTCCAGAAGATGATCCAATTCGAATAAAACGTTGCCCGAAGATGATCTATACGGTTCCAAATCCAGAACATCGGAGTCCGTCAATTCGTAGAAGAGCGTGGAGAAAGCCAAAAGCGAATCGACGTCTTTGCAATCCTCGGGGCAATGGACCAAGCAAAGCTTTGCGATGAATTGGAATGAGATTCCATTGTTCATCATCGGGGAGGAGAATGTTTGCCTAACGGTGTCGAATATCGCTTGGTCGCTTGCCTTTTTGTCGTAGCAGCAAGCAAATGTCGCATCGCCCAAATAATAGACGACGCAGCTTTTTTCGATCGCCATGATCTTTCCGCGCAGCATAGCGTTGCAGGCCCTGATGAAACCGATTGCCTTTTTCGGCTGATAGAGGTTATACAAAGCCGAGGAGTTCATCGCATGGACTAAGAGGATGCTGAAATTATCGCGGAAATCGAATTTCTGTTTCATGTTGGATTCAAAGGAGGTGTAATTCCTATCCTTTGTTTTTGCGTCGACGAAATTCTCTGGGCTTTCCAAGAACAAAGACAGCATGAAGAACGTGATGGCCGCGACAAACATCTCAATGAGCACGGCGTTCGAGAACAGTTGGAAAACGGAGGCAGCGATTTGAAGGATGAAGACGCTTATGACGGCAATCGTTTGGCTGGCGGAATGGTATTTACGGCCCAAAACAACGAAAACGAGGCCTGAAAAAGCATATAGATAGCCAACGAAATACGGAATCCAAATGAGGCCTCCGCGTCTATATTCCGGACCGGGCAAATAATCGAAAATCTGCTTGGTGAACGCATTCACAACGAACATGATCACCAGCACAAAAAACGGTGTCATAACCAACGGGAACAGCCATCCATGCCTCTTCATATAGACGAGAGCCCTCCCGAGGTTGGTCGCATAGAAAAACACCGAGACGGTCATGGCCGAACGCACCAGCATGAAGACGGTATTCAGAGCAAACAACGTGGCGACGTCAAACATCGGCAGCGAGGCGAGGATATCGAAAACCGCCGTTGCCAAAGCAAGGGCAATCGACACGATGAAGAGCTTGTTGCTCAGTCCGATCAGCTGACGTTTTAACACGGCGGCGAATATCAGGACAATAAATATGACAATCGCAGCGATGTCGAAATAGAGATTAAAATCCATAATTTCGTATCTTTTACTTTAACACTATTGTACATGGGCGCAGGAAAAAACCATATGAAGTTTTTTTCACCCGCTAAAGTAAATGAACAAAAAACTGAATTTTAAATCATCTCACGCTTAAAACAGAGGGGACGTGTATTGGTTTCGGCAACAAAAAAGGGGCCGAAGCCCCAAGTGAGTTTTGTTGCCGAAATCAATATTCGGGAAGCGTTTCTTTCTTGATTCCGAGGAGTTCCGATGCATCTTCGGGCTTCGGGCTCTCTTCGGATTCGGCGAGATCTTCGAGGTCATCGCTGGAAGCGACAAAGCCTTCGACGGATTGATCGTATGCCTTGTTCTCTTCTTCATCGACGGAGTCGCCATCGGATTCCTCAACCTCGACATAGATGTCTTTGACGTCGATGTGGACGGCTTCGTATAGATGGCGGGAGCGGAGGTCCCAGTTATTGTTGCTGAGAGGGACGATCTTGCCGCTTAAGGACAAATCGCTGTAGAAGAAGCCGATGCGTTCCGCCGCTTCTTCGTCGTTGATGTCGAGTTTCTCGCGAACGCGAGCCCAAAGAGTGGCGAAAGGAAGTTCCTTGCCCTCTTCTTTCAAGATGAGGTAGGCCTCATCAATCATGCTTCCTTGTTTCATGGTCTAATTCCTTTCGTTTTACATCTTCTCCGGATGGGAGACCCCGATGATGTCAAGCGCGTTGCGCAAGACGATCTCGCAGGCTTTTATAAGGGTTAATCGCGAAGATGTCAATGGAATATTTTCGCGATCGATGATGTGCCAGCGAGAATAGAACTCGTGGATCAGTTCCGCCAGACGGTGGATATAAGCTACAGCCTTATGCGGCGCCCTTTCCTTCGCGGCGCCTTCTATCATACTCGTAAAATCGGCCAAATGCTTCAAAATTGCCTTTTCTTCTTCTTCCTTAAGCATCCTTCCATCGCCATCGAGAGGGATGTCTTGTCCTAAGGACAGCAAGGAGCAGCAACGCGCATGGGCGTATTGGGCATAATAGACGGGGTTGGATGAAGATTGCTCCATCGCCAGATTGTAGTTGAAATCCAGATGCGAGGATTGCGAACGTTCGATGAAGAAGTAACGCACGGCGTCCCTTCCAACGTCCTCCACCAAGTCGCGGTGGGCGATGGCTTTGCCGGTACGCTTGCTCATCTTCACTTCCGCTCCATCGCGGAAGACGCGGACGACCTGAACGAATTCGGCATCCAAGACATCCTCTTTATAGCCCTTCATCATCAAAGCGCTCTTCATGCGGTTGATGTAGCCGTGATGATCGGCGCCGAGGATATCGACGAGCTTATCAAATCCGCGGGCCATCTTGTCGTAATGATAGGCGATGTCCGGCATGAAGTAGGTATAGAGCCCGTCGGATTTGACGATGGGGCGATCCTTGTCATCCAAGAAATCGGTGGTGCGCAAGAACTTCGCCCCATCGCTTTCGTAGATATACGGGGCGAGGAACTTGATGGTTTCCTCGATCGCGCCGCTTTTTCGGATGTCGGATTCATAGGTGAATTTATCGAATCTCACCCCAAACGCATCAAGATCCGCCTTGATCTTGCCAAGCTCGGCATCGATGCCGAAGCGGATGAAGAAGTCGTGGGATTCCTGGTTGTCGGCAAGATACTTATCGCCGAACTTCTCTTTGATTTCCTTGGCGATGGCAATCAGATCTTCGCCATGGTAATCGTCTTCGTCTAATTGCAGCGGCTCTCCGAAGAGCTCGTGGTAGCGGGCGCGGATGGAATGCCCCAGATGCTCGATTTGATTGCCGCAGTCGTTGACGTAGTATTCGCGGGTCACGTCATAGCCTGCCCAATCGTATAAAGAGGCGATGACGTCACCGACTGCCGCGCAGCGGGTATGCCCTAAGTGAAGGTCGCCGGTCGGATTGGCGGAGACGTATTCCACATTGATGCGGATGCCTTTCTTCTCGCCGCGTCCGTAGTGGTCGGGGTCAGCGAAGATGATGGGCAAGATGGAGGCGAGGGCGTCTTTGTGCATGAAGAAATTCACGAAGCCAGGGCCTGCGATTTCGATTCTCTCGATTTTCGGATCTTCGATTTCCTGCTGGAGGAAAAGCGCCAAATCGCGGGGGGCGCAATGGGCGAGGCGGCAGAATTTCATGGCCGCGTTGGTGGAATAATCGCCATGGGTCGGGTCTTTGGTTCTCTCGATGACGATATCGTTTTCCTGCAGCGAAATACCCTTCTTGGCGAAGGCTTGCAACAACAGCGATTTCAGAAGCGATTCAGTTGTCATGTCATTTCCTTTCCAGCAAGCATACGGCGTTCGCGCGGATGGCCTTGCCCTGCCCTACCGCGTCCATCCCCTCATTCGTCATGGCGGCGATGCCGACGTCTTGGACATCGATCTCCAATATCGAGGCGATGTTCTTCCTCATTTCGGGGAGATATTTGGCTAAATGTGGTTTCTCGCAGGCGATGTTGATGTCGACGTTTACGACATCATAGCCAAGCTGTTTTATCTTTCGGTACACCTCTTCGAGGATTTTGGTCGAATCGGCGTTGTCGTAACGCGGGTCATCGACGGGGAAGAAGTGACCTATGTCCCCTAAGGCGAGCGCGCCTAGCAGGGAATCGGACAAGGCGTGGCAGACCACGTCGGCGTCGCTGTGTCCGAGAAGCCCTAATTCATAGGGGATCTTGACGCCGCCGAGGACCAAGGCCCTATCGGGGACCAGGATATGGATGTCTTCTCCAAGCCCGATGCGCAGTTTGCTCTTCATACGTTGAACCGGAAGAAGACGCAATCGCCGTCATGCATCCGGTATTCCTTTCCTTCCATGCGGAGCTTTCCCGCCTCTTTGACGGCCAGTTCAGAGCCAAGGGCGCGGAAATCGTCGTAAGAATAAACCTCGGCTTTGATGAATCCTTTCTGGAAATCGGTGTGGATGATGCCGGCGCATTCCGGCGCGGTCATGCCGGTTTGGAATGTCCAGGCGCGGCATTCGTCTTTTCCGACCGTGAAGAAGGTCGAGAGGTTCAGCAAGCGATAGCTCGCTTTGACCAATTTATCCAATCCAGACTCGCTCGCCCCGATGGAATCGAGGAACTCGCGGCGGTCTTCGAGGCTATCCATCTGGGAGATCTGGAATTCGATCTCGCAGGATACGGGGATGCATTGCGCGCCTTGGGATTCGGCGATCTGCTTGACCTGCAGATAGTATTTGCAGTTATCGAGGTCCATGTAATCGCTGTCGGCGACGTTGGCGACGTAGATGATGGGCTTCAAGGTCAATAAGAAGAAGTTCTTCTTGGCGTAGGCGATCTGCTCTTCGCTTAGCTCTGTGCAAAGCCTTGCGGGCTTGCCCTCGTCAAGGGTCGCTTTCAGCGGGCGGAGGATCGCCATTTCGTACATCGCGACCTTGTCTTTGGAGAGCCTTGCTTTGGCTTCTTGCTTGCCGATGCGGTTATTGACCGATTCGAGGTCCGCCATCGCAAGCTCCAAATCGATGGTCTCGATGTCCCTGGCGGGGTCGACGGTGTTGTCGACGTGGACGATTTCGGCGGAATCGAAGCAGCGCACGACTTCGCAGATGGCGTCGCATTCGCGGATGGCTGCCAAGAACTGGTTGCCCAACCCTTCTCCTTTGGAGGCGCCGCGGACCAAGCCCGCGATGTCATAGAACTCGAAGGTCGCGTTAATCTTCCTTTCCGGCTTGAAGGCGTCGGCGAGGAAATCCAAGCGCTCATCGGGGACGATGACGACGCCGGTGTTCGGCTTGATGGTGGCAAAAGGATAATTGGCCGCCTCCACGTGGGAGTTCGTGATGGCGTTGAACAGGGTTGACTTGCCGACGTTTGGCAACCCTACGATTCCAGCTTTCAATGACATAATGCGTTTTCTAACCTCTAGGGGCAGTTGCATTTTACGCTTTTACGCGCGTACACACTAGAGTAAAAAGAAAAGCCTCACGCAAGGTGGGGCTCATGAGACACGCGACTTATGCTACTTTTCTAACGTTCGCAGCACGCGGGCCACGCTCAGACTCTTCGACGTCGAATTCTACAGCTTCGCCTTTTTCGGCGGTTTTGTAGTCGTCCATCACAAGAGCAGAGTAGTGGAAGAAGTAGTCACGGTTGTCTTCAGCACGAATAAAACCGTAGCCCTTCTCCTTGTTGAACATCTTCACTGTTCCCTTCATGAGACTCCTAACCTTCCTAGTCTTTTTTGACCAATATGACAAAAATGACTGAAAACTAATATATCACGATTACAAAACATTGACACAAAAAAGTTTTTCAGGGAGGCATTCATGCGTTTTTCGATTGGTTTCCGTATTGGCGTTTGATACGTTTTTTGACGATTGCGTCCATGACAAGCAGGAAAGAAACCACGAAACCAAGGGTCGCTAGAAAAGGGATCAAGGGGAAGGAGAAGGAGAAAGGGGCCGCGAAGGAAGAGGATACGAATCGCCCCACAACCACCGCGCTTAAAAGGATCGTAACGCTGGACCCCGCAAGGCACACGAGGCCATATTGGAATCCGATTGCCCGATAGATCCTTGCGATGTCGCCCCAAGAGACGCCCAAAGCATAAAGCAGATGAGCTTCGTTTTTGTTTTCCCCGATCGTGACCGACATCGTCAAGGAGAAAAGCAGGCAGGACATCATCAAAGAGATGACGGAGAAAAGCCCAAGCACCCCGCCGACATATCCCGCGACCCCTGAGATCGAATCCTTGACCTCGGCCCGAGGCGAATAGAACAAGAGGTCGGGAAATGCTTTTTGCTGCTCTTCCATAAACGATGTCGCGTCCGCGTCGGAAGAGAAATAGAACATCAACGCTGTGGGCTCCAAGCGGAACGAGGATACGCCTAAGCGGTCGGCGAAGAAATCGAACGTCCAATTCTTATCCGCGCAAAGCTCATCCTTATGGGATTTCTTGACGCCCGTCACCTGCAATTTGGCAGACCGGAATTCGCGGATAACCATCCCGCCGACTTCCTCTTCCGAGACCGCGCACGCCAAAAAGACGGATTCCGGTCTGCCGAGCTTTTCCCAAAACGAGGAGGACAGCACGACTTCGTCCGGCCCTTTTGGCGGCTTTCCGGAGACCAAGGGTGCATAGTTCCCAGAGAATTGAAATTTCTTTGCGCTTCCATAGATGGAGCCGTCGAACACTCCTTCCGGGAGATCGATCATTTTGTTCGCATACTCTTTCCTGACCGACGACGTTGTCTCGGTGGCTTCGAAAAGAGCCGCTTCGTCATTGGATAGGAAAGCGCGGCCTGAAAAGCCCTGGAGGAAGGAAGTCGCTGTAGCGAAATACCCGCCTTCGCTGGAAAAAGCGCTTCCGATAATCCGCTTATCCTCATATAACGGGCCGGTGTCTATTTTGGCGATTCCGCTCCTTTTGCCTTCGTATGCATACAGACGGGCGATGGAGCAAGGCGAGAAAGGCGTGCACTGCGAGGGGAGATAGAGATCGCTCGACTGCTCGAACAAGAGGTTTTCGGTCGCCTTATCGTTTCTTATCTTGCGCATCAATTCGCCTGGTTCGCCGCGGATTTGGATATAAGGGATTTCGGGAACCTGCTGAACATTTTCCCCATTCAGCGAGGACGTGGATCGAAAATTGAGGTGCTCGACGATGATGTCATGGTTCCAGCGATGGTTGAGATGATAGAAAGTCGGGGCATCGCTTTTGCATATCCCGACGACCGTATATAGGTCTTCGTTATAGAATTCGATGCTGCTGTTGGAGGCGAACTGAAGAAGCCGAAGCGTATTGGAAGAAAGGTAATTTCCTAGAGAAAGATAGTTTCGTTCAATTCCAAGATTGAAGCAGAGCGCCGCCATATTCTGAAACGGAAGCCCGAGCACCACTTCGTCGTTTTCCATATGTTTCGGGCGGTGAGGGAGGACTTCGTCCTGCATGTCCTCGAGCCACCTGAATTCGTTGATGTGCCTCATTCGGAAATTGGCAAGCAGGAATGAGCGATGCGCGGTAAGGACGGTGAACGAATCATCGTCCGTGAACACCTGCTCATAATTCATGAATACGCTGGTCCCCCAGTCCACCGCTTCCTCATATTTTCGACACACGTACTCCATCTTTTCGCCCGTCGAGGCTTTTATGCCGTTGATGATCGACTCAGGTTTGTTGCGCTGCTCCACGATGATTTGGTTCTCTGGGACAATCGCGTCGAAGGCGCGGGAAATCTCGCTGGAGATAGATGTCGCGACATACAAAGAAAGACCAAGGCCGGTCAAGCCGAGCGAAAGAGAGGCGCGAGACAATATGGATCGGATTCTTTTGCTTTTGATCAAATGAATGGAATGGCGGACCACAAACGAGGTTGAGAGTTTGGATTTCTCGGCTTCGTCTTGGATCGGAGGCAAACCAAGGACCTTGCGGTTTGGCAAAGGCCTATTGGATTCCTCCGATATCAAACGTCCGTCCTCGATTCTAAGAATCGTGTCGGCGTGATCTCGCGCAAGGGCCTCGTCATGAGTCACCACGACGGCAAGATGGTTCTTCGCATAGGATTTGATGATTTCGAATACCAACGTCGAATTCTTTTCGTCCAGATTGGCGGTAGGTTCGTCGCATAGCAGAATCTTGGGTGAACAAGCCAATGCCCTAGCAAAGGCTACCCTCTGCTTTTCGCCGCCCGACAGGCAGTTGACCTTCGAATTTGCTTTCTCATCAAGCCCCACATAGCGAAGCAATTCCAATGCTCTGGCGGTCTTGTATTTCTTTGCCGAGACAGAGGTCGCATCAATCGGGAAATAGACATTATCAAATGCCGTCTCAAGCTCCAAAAGGTTGAAAGACTGAAACACGTACCCGATGTTTTTCATTCGGAACTCAGTTCGCTGTTCCTGGCTGAACCCCTTCATGGAATGATTCAGAACCAGGGCTGCGCCTTCGTATTGGATATCCATTCCCGATAGAACGCCCAGCAATGTAGACTTGCCGGATCCGCTAGGGCCAAGAAGGGCAACAAGGCCTTTCTCGGGGAAATCATATGAGAACTCCCTTAGGGCAAAGTCGCTCCCATATCGTTTCGTCACGTTTCTCAATAATGTTTTACTCATCGCGTAATTCCTCCATCGGCGAAACCCTGCCCGCAAAGAAAAGGGTGATGCGCGTAACCAAAAGCGAAACGCCAAGCGCGCCGATTAAACACAGAACGGGCAGCAAAAACGGTATTTGCAAAAAGGTGAGCCAAGGAATCGACACCGCTCCTTCCACATCGAAACTCTTTGCCATCAATAAGTTGATGAGTAATTCAGCCACAGGCGATAAAGCGATGCCGCCGATGCAGCCAAGAAGGGAGAAGAAGCAAGATTCTCTGGCGAATATGCTCTCAACATCTCCTTTCCTAGCGCCGAGGCAATATAGGATTGCCGCTTCTTTCTTTTTGCGGGCAAAAGATGCGAATGCGGAGGTCGCTAAAATGCAAATCAGGCTTATCCCGGCGATTCCAACGAAGAAGAGCAAGCAGCCTTGGAACGCTTCTGAAAGCGTCAAAAACGAGGAAATCGCAGAATAGGAGCGGGATTCCATCGAGAATTCTTCTTTCTCATTAATCTCCGCAATCGTCTTCAATAGCTTTGGGCAATCGTCAAAGCGATTGGCAAATATAAGCTTTCCATAGGAGCTGATGGGGGAGTCGCCTTTGCTTCTCGCAACCCAATCATATGGGTTTGTCTGCTCTCCTTTTACGGCAGACAAAATAGGAAGCGGATAGGCTTCCAAAGCATGCTTCAGGCCAAGGAATGAATAATAGATTTTCGGGCTGTTTAGGAACGAAAACTCATGCACGACCCCCGTGATTTTCATATTAAGGTCGATTTCAATCGACTCGCTCTCTCCCCCATAGCTTAGCTCGTTCCCGATCTTGGCGCGGACAGTCTGCCCAACCCCTTGGCAGCCATAAGTCGATAGGAAAATGTCATTCACCACGCAATAGGACAAAGAATCGGCAGGACAATAATCTCCGCGCTCTAAAGAGTATCCATAGCCGCTGAGTAGACTATAGCAAGGAGAAAAAGCGCAAGGGTCTACTCGGACCCCATCAAGTTGGAAGCCTATTTCGCTTGGTGCGAAAAACGAAAGATCATGCTCAACTATATAATCATCGCCCAGCGCTGATTGCGCTTCATGTATTTCGGGCGCCACCTGCTCCACGATGCTAAGCGGCGAATCTTCTAGCGAATACTTCTCCTGCTTATATATCTTGGCCACCGAAGAATCGAGGTTTCGGTATGGGAGGTTTTGCTCAACGTGCTTTCCTCCATTGAAATACCCAACCGAAATCAGGATCGACAAGAAGCCCACTGCGGAAGCGGATGCGCAGAGAAGATTGGCTAATCGGTTCTCCTTCATGTTTCGTTTAGCGAACATGGATGCAAAGGAAGAGGAATGCTGCGTTCGCAATTTCCGAGGAGATGCCATCGGCGATGATTCTGGAGAATTAATGATCTTCCCATTCTCCATCAGCAAGATTTGATCGCTGTATTCCTCGACCAGCGATTTGTTGTGAGAAACCAGAATCACCAAAATCGTTTTCGATAGGCGCCTCAGCTCTTCCATCACGACTCGGGAATTTCTTTCGTCCAAAGCGCCGGTAGGCTCGTCCGCAAGAAGGATCTTCGGCGAATGAACCAATGCCCTGCATATGGCCACCCTTTGCTTTTCGCCGCCTGAGAGCGTCGAGACATCGCGCTTAGCAAAGCCCGATAAGAAGAACTTGCTCAAAGCCGCCTCGGCTTTCTTTCTGGCTTTGGCCTTTGGCATGCCTTCCATCAGCAAAGGCAACTCAATGTTCTCGACGACGTTGCATTCGGAAAGAAGGTTGTAGTGCTGAAAAACCATTCCCACTTCGTAAAGGCGGAACGACGCCAATGCGGTTGGCGACATGGATGAAATGTCTTTGCCTTGATAGTAAATCCGCCCAGACGTAGGCATTTCTAAAGATGATAGTAGCGACAGCAGCGTGCTTTTCCCGCATCCGCTTTTGCCCGAAATGGATATTAGCCCCTTCTCAGGGAATACAAAGTTGACGCGGTTGACCGCCTTAACGACGCCCGCTGGAGAAATAAACGTCTTTGAGACGTTGTGACAGTGCAATAAGTAAACCAATGAAAAAGCCTCCTCACTTTATTAATTGGAGTTGAGGAGGCAAAAAGGACTCAAAAATTTTCAGTTTTTGTTAAGAGGCCCTTCGTGATGGCATAAAACTTTCTTGATTCTTGAGTTGAAATGATCGCGGTCCAGCATCATCACATTGCCGCATCCAAGGCACAGGATTTTGATGTCCGCACCGACGCGAACGATCTGGAATCTTTTGGACTTGGCGAAGCACGGGTGGGGACGTTTCATCTCCACTTCGTCATAAAGGGCGTACTCGGGAATTACCACGGCTTGTCTTCCATCTTAACGGCCGCTGGGATTTTCGGAAGACCAGGCATAGTCAAGACGGCTCCGGTTAGAGGGACGACGAAGCGAGCGCCTGCGGAGAGGCGGACTTCGCGGACATGAATCATGTAGTTTCTCGGACGTCCCAAGACCTTTGGATCATCGGATAGCGATTGCGGGGTTTTCGCCATGCAGATATAAGCATCGCCGAATCCAAGTTCTTCGAATCTAGCAAGCTGCTGCAAGGCTTCTTCGGTGTATTCGACGCCATCCGCTCCGTAAATTTCCTTGCAAATCTTAAGGATTTTGTCTTTTAACGGGGCTTTGACATCATATAGAGGATGATAGTGAGACTCCTCGGTTTCAAGGACATGCTTAACGAGTTTGGCAAGCTCGGTTGAACCTTCGCCGCCCTTCAAGAAGCCATCAAGGAACGCGACGCGATGACCTTTCTTCTCGCAGAAATCCCTGAGCCATTTGACTTCGGCTTCAGAGTCATCGGCGAAATGATTGATGGCAATCACATAAGGCACGCCATAGTGTTTGATGGCGTCGATATGGGCTTCAAGATTCTCAATGCCAGCAGCAAGGGCTTCCAGGTTTTCTTTGCCGAGTTCTTCGAACGCGACGCCGCCATGGGACTTCAAAGCGCGGATCGTGGCAACGAGGACAACCGCAGAGGGAGCAACGCCGGCTTCGCGGCATTTGATGTCCAGGAATTTCTCGGCGCCCAAGTCAGCACCGAATCCAGCCTCGGTAACGACGATCGGGGCAAGCTTCAATGCCATCTTGGTAGCGATGATGGAAGAGCATCCATGCGCAATATTGGCGAACGGCCCACCATGGATGAATGCAGGGTTATGCTCGGCGGTCTGGACCAAATTGGGCTTGAACGCATCCCTCATAAGCCTCATGACGGCATGGGTGACCTGCAAATCTTTGACGGTGATCGGCTTGTTGTCATAGGTATAGGCAACGATGATGTTGCTTAGCCTACGTAGGAAATCTTCTGGAGAGGTGGCAAGGCAAAGGATAGCCATAAGTTCGGAGGCGACGGTGATTTGGAATTCATCGTGGCGAGGAGTGGCCTTGGGATCATTCTGGCTGATGGTGATGCTGCGGAGAGCGCGGTCGTTCATATCGAGCGATCTCTTCCACACCACTTTTTCCGGATCGATATTAAGCGGATTGCCCTGATAGATGGAGTTATCCAAAACAGCGGCAATCAGGTTGATAGAAGACGTTAATGCATGCATGTCCCCCGTGAAATGGAGATTGATGTCTTCTTGCGGCTCGACGGTGACCTTGCCTCCGCCAGTGGCGCCGCCCTTAAGTCCGAAGACCGGGCCAAGGGAAGGTTCGCGAAGGCAGAGCATCGCTTTCTGACCAATTTTGGCAAAGCCGTCGGCAAGAGCGACCGAAGTCGTGGTTTTGCCTTCACCGGCTTTAGTCGGGGTGATGGCGGTGACTAAAACAAGTTTGCCATCAGGGCGATTTGCCAATTCATCAAATAAAGACAAATCGATTTTGGCTTTGTATTTGCCATAAGGCTCAACGAAGCGGTCTTCGATACCAGCCTTTTTAGCAATTTCTCCAATAGGCAATAAATCCATGGTTAAACACCTCTCTAAAAACAATTATCAATAGTCTAGGCTAATATGCCTAGAAATCAACTCAAAGGGACAGCGATTTCAATAATTCGTCTTCGGATTCGACGAATTGAATCGGGAATTGATGACGGCAGAAGGTCAACTGCCGTTTCACATAGTTGCGCGTATTCTTTTTGATGAGCTCTTTGGCTTCATCCAAAGTGATTTCCCCATCGAAATACGGGAATAGCTCTTTTACGCCGATTGCCCTAAACGCATGAGGCGCTCTGCCATAGCGTTCCACTAGGCGGCGGTTCTCTTCGACTAAGCCCATTTCGAACATCTCATCGACGCGAGCGTTAACATCCTCATATATTTGGGCACGGTCCCTAATCAATCCGAAGAAATGAACATCGTCATAAACGGGTTCGTGCTTTTGCGAATCGACGATGTCGCTTTTTCTTTTGCCAGTCGATAAAAAGATGGAAATCGCGCGAAGCATCCTGACCCTATTGTTCGGATGGATCTCTTGAGCCGACTTTGGGTCAAAGCTCTTCAAGACATCATGAAGCTGCTCATTGGTCAAACCATCATAGGCAGACAAATCCACTTCTTCCTCTTCGCCGAATTGGTAATCGTATAGCCCAGCGCGGATATATAGGCCCGTTCCGCCGGCGATGATTATGGTTTTTCTTTCCGCCATGAATTCCGCGATGTCGCCTCGCAGGTCTTTTTGGTATTCAGCCACGCTGTAATTCTCGGTTAAGGGGACAAAATCGAAAAGATAATGAGGGGCTTCCATCATCATGTCTTCGGTAGGCTTCGCGGTCGCGATGTTCAGTTCTTGATAGACCTGAAATGCGTCGGCGTTGATGATGACCCCGTCAAAGCGCTTGGCCAAAGAAATGGCCATTTTGCTTTTCCCCGTTCCAGTCGGACCGGTCAAAACAATGATCACGCTAACCCCCTGGCGATTTCTTCTAAAAGCGGTCTAAGCTGGCTTTCGGCGGTTTCTAGATTCAGTACCACAGGATGGTTCTTATATAAATCCATGAGGGACGTGTATTCGTTTTTTGCTTTCTGATAGCCTACGTCATCGCTATGGGCAGCGCACTGCACCATCGCTTTCTGCGCATCCTCAATGCGATTGCGGATAGAAGCGATTTCCTCGTCTTCCTCATAGGCCCTTTTGGCCTCGTTATAAGCAAGGACGGACTCTTCTTTGCTCAGCGCTTTGACCAAATCATCGGCTAGATAAAGGATTGGGTCGCCAACGAGCTCTCCGAACATGGAGAAAGCGTGGTCCTCTTTGATGAGAACCGAAACGATGTGCCCTTTCAGATAGGCAGGGGCAACGAAATGTACGAGTTTGTTGTTTTCCGTGTAGCCCGATAACACGTTTGGGTCTTTCTTCGATGGCCCATCCACCAAGACAGCATATGTTTTGCCAACCATCTCCGAGGAATGGGAGATGACGCCGGCTTCCACCACTTTCAAAAGACGGTCGAACCGCTCGTGCTTCACGGAATCGGGGACATTGTCTTTGATTGCCGCGGCAGGAGTTCCTTTGCGCGGAGAATAGATGAATGTGAAAGCAGCGTCGTATTTGACTTGCTCGCACAAAGTCAACGTATCTTCGAATTGCTCATCCGTCTCATTGGGGAATCCGACGATGATGTCGGTCGTGATCGCGCAGCCGGGGATCTTCTCGCGGATGCGCCTGACCAAATCCAGATACGCTTCTCTGGTATAGCGACGGCCCATTAAGCGGAGCATCTCCGTGTTGCCCGATTGGGCGGGGAGATGGATGCATTTCATGATGTTTGGATATTTCGCGATGACCTCAAGCATCTCATCCGAGAAATCCCAAGGATGGGAGGTCATGAAGCGCAGACGAGGAATGCCCAGTTTCGCGACCGCTTCCAAAATGGTCGCGAAGGAAGTCCCGTTATTGAAATCCTTGCCGTAAGAATTCACGTTCTGGCCGAGCAATGTGATTTCCTGGAATCCCTGCTCCACGAGTTCGCGGCATTCTTTGAGGATATCTTCCATATCGCGGGAGCGTTCTCTTCCCCTGGTGTAGGGAACGATGCAATAGGTGCAGAATTTGTCGCACCCATAGGTGATGTTCACGAACGCCTTATATTTGTCTAATCTCACCGAAGGAAGATTCTCGATGATGTCGCCAGGATAGGAGATGACATCGATCAAATCCTTTTTGCGGGCGAGATGCTCTTCCACTAGATTCAAGATGTTCGGGAGGTTATGGGTTCCGAAAACGATGTTCACGAACGGATAAGAAGCCATGACTTTCTTTGCCATGCCCTCTTCCTGCATCATGCATCCGCAGACGCCTAAAATGAAATTGGGATCGCGATGGCTATGGGCTTTATGCTTCCCGATTTCGCCATAGACTTTCTCTTCGGCGTTCTCCCTGACGGCGCATGTATTGATAATAACAATGTCCGCGACTTCGTCATTCTTCGCCTTTTTCATGCCGGCCGCTTCAAAGAATCCGGAAAGGATTTCTTCGTCGCGGACATTGGCTTGGCAGCCAAAAGTCTTAATCCAATAGGTGCGCCCTTCGCCGAACTTTTTGGTAAGCGGCGGAACGACGATATCCTCGCGGCGGAAATCGGGGCGGCGAACGCGGTTTCGCGCCTGCGACATATCCGGCAACGACTTAATGACGACTCTGCCCATTGCCCCACTCCTTTCCTTCTAGATACTTAAACGATGCGATGCTTGTGGTCAATCCCGATTCTTCATCGATATCGATGACGACGCCGCACACAAGCTTTTTGGCGTCTTCGTCGATCACCATTTTACCGCGATTATGCACGATGCGGTCTATGACCGATTGAGGCTCGAATCCGATAAGGGACGGGAATGCTCCGCAATACCCGACGTCGGAGATGAATGATGTGCCTCCGTCCATGATGAATGCATCGTTGGTCTGCACATGGGTATGGGTTCCGATGACCGAGGTCACAATCGAGTCGAAGTAATAGCCGAACATCTGCTTCTCGCTGGTGGACTCCGCATGGAGATCCACGATGTGGATGTCGCTTCGCTTTTCCTCCAAAAGGGCGGAAAACGCATCAATGGGGTCGCTAACTTCGTTTTTGATGTAGGCTTTGCCCATGACGTTTGTGACCTGGACCTCATAGCCATTCACATCGAATATGATGGAGCCTTGGCCCTTATCGTAGCCGACTAGGTTCAGCGGCCTGATGAGGTTTGGGACGCTATCGATATAGTCATCGATTTCCTGGCGGTCATGGTAATGGTTGCCTAGCGTTATGCAATCGACGCCGCAAGCGATGATCGATTTGTAATCGCGCTCGGACAGTCCTCTTCCTCGGGTCGCGTTCTCGCCGTTTGCAATCACAAAATCAGGCGCATAACGCTTGCGCAATAAAGGCAAAACGTCGGACACAGCGGCAATGCCGATATGTCCGACGATATCTCCGAGAAATAGGATTCTCATCAATTATTTTGCGGTCTCCACCGCGCGATATTCGCGAATGACCGAGACCTTGATCTGGCCTGGGTAGGTGAGTTCGGATTCGATTCTCTGGCGGAGGTCCTGAGACAATTTGACCGCTTCGAGGTCGGAGATCTTCTCAGGGATGACCATGACGCGAAGCTCACGGCCGGACTGCATGGCGAATGCCTGCTGGACGCCGTCGTATCCTTTGGCGAGGTTCTCCAACGCCTCGATACGCTTGACGTAAGTCTCGACGGTTTCGCTTCTGGCGCCAGGGCGTGCGGCGGACAAGGTATCCGCGGCAGCGACGAGGTGAGCGATGACATAACGGGCTTCGACATCGCCATGGTGGCTCTCGATGGAGTTGATGACGACATCGTTCTCGCCGGCCTTGCGGGCGAGTTGGGCGCCGAGCTCAACGTGGCTGCCCTCCTGCTCGAAGTCGATGGATTTGCCGATATCATGGAGCAAGCCGGCGCGGCGGGCGAGGTTGACGTCAAGTCCGAGCTCTCCGGCCATCAAGCCGCAGAGATAGGCGACTTCCATGGAGTGCTCCAAGGCGTTCTGGCCATAGGAGGTACGGAAGTGGAGGCGTCCGATATAGGGGATGAGCTCGCGGGAGATGCGAGGCAAGCCAAGCTTGAAGCAGGCTTCTTCGCCGTACTTGATGGTGATTTCCTGGACTTCTTTCTTAACCTTGGCGACGATTTCCTCGATCCTGGTGGGCTGGATGCGGCCATCCTTGACGAGGTATTCCAAGGTGCGGCGGGCGATTTCGCGGCGGATGGGATCGAAGCAAGAGACGGTGATGACTTCGGGAGTATCATCGATGACGAGGTCGACGCCGAGCTGCTGCTCAAGCACGCGGATGTTGCGGCCTTCGCGTCCGATGATGCGGCCCTTCATGCTGTCATCGGGGATGGCGACGACCGAAACGGTGCGCTCAGTGACGACGTCTTGGGCATAACGCTGGCAGGCGAGGCTGAGCAAATCGACGGCCCTTTCCTGCGCGGTGGCCCTGGCTTCCTCTTCGGCGTTCTTGACGTAGGCCGCGATTTCGAGAGACATCTTGGATTCGACGCGGGCGAGGATTTCCTGACGGGCTTCCTCGGCGGACATTCCGGCGACTTTCTCAAGCTCAGCCAGAATCGCATCGATCTTTTCTTCCAGTTCGGCCTGCCTCTTCTGATACAGGGCGATGGAAGAGGAGAGCTGCTCGGATTTCTTCTCAAGCAAAGCTTCCCTTTCGGATAAGGCGGCATCCCTTTGGTCCAAGGTTTGGACGCGGAGGGAGAGCCTTTGCTCCTCGGCGGCGAGTTCGCCGCGGCGGGCGCGGATCTCGGCTTCGGCTTGCTGCTTTGCTTCGAAAGCGGCTTGCTTGGCATCGATCTCGGCATTTTTGATGAGGTGTTCTGCCTTCACCTTGGCATCTTTGATGATGCCGTCCGCGGTGCGGGAAGCGGCGTTGGATTTCGATTTGCTGAGCAAAATGAACACGCCGACGGTCGCGGCGATGGTGAAAACGATGGCTCCAGCAAGAATTCCAATCCACCCACCCACGGGTAGACCTTCATAAATCAGCATTAGAAAAATCTCCTTGCATAGCCGAAAGGCATTACACAAAAGAACGAAACGGACTCTATTTTATCGCATGCCCATCAGGGCAAATAAATTGGGAACCACGCGGTTCTATCTATGCAAGTACCCAACGGTACATTGGTATTCTACCAAGTCTATAAGATTATGCCCATAAAAAATTACG
>CAMORJ010000012.1 GCA_946623775.1 uncultured Bacillota bacterium
CATCGTCCTCGTCGACGCCGATACCGTCTTCTTCCTCTTCATCGGCTTCTTCTTCCTCTTCAAGCACTCCTGAACCCCAATCCGCATTCACTGTCCTGACCGATTTCTCTAACCCAGTCGAGATCCATACGCCCGCTCAGAAAACCTATCTGGCTTATTCCGGTGCTTATGAATCCATTCCGGAGAACCAATATCCGGATGGAAGCGCCCATCAATCCGATTCGCTCCCTGTTTCGCTTTCGTGGAATTACAGCGTCCCTGGCGGATTGTCCGTTTCCTCATATAGCGTCATCTTCGGCCAGGAATCCGACCTAAGCGATGGCTATGAAGTCAGCACGGGCACTTCGAAATCCGCGCAGCTATATAACCCATACCTTGGGGTGAATTACTACAAGATCGTCGCCCATTTCAGCAATGGCTCTTCGGAAGAATCCCCGATTTGGACGTTCAATGTCGATACCACTTATCCGCGCAACCTCACCATCGGCGGCATGACCAACTGCCGCGATATGGGCGGCAGGGTCACCGAAGATGGCGGAATGATCAAGCAGGGCCTTATCTATAGGACCAGCGGCTATAAGTACGATTATTCGACCACCATCACCGAGGCGGGCAAAACCGAGATGCTGCAGCATCTTAAGGTCAAAACCGAGGTCAACGTCGCGGATGGCCAAAGCTACAATCTCAAACTTAATGGAACGACCGTCAAAAACTATTTCATGGACTATAGCGGCGGATCCCATCATTTCTCTAGGAATACCGAGAGCGTGAAGCATTTCTTCAACATGCTTGCCGATAGCAGCAACTACCCCGTCTATTTCCATTGCCGCATCGGCACCGATAGAACCGGCTTATGCGCCATCTTGCTTTCCGGCCTCCTCGGCGTGCCTCTAAACGATATCTATCAGGATTACCTTTTCTCCAACTTCGGGAAGATTCAAGAGAAGCGCTACATCGGTCCGAAGGCCGGAGCCGACAACATCCAAAACTACATCAACGAGATCAATAACCTTTCGGGCACGACCTTCAAGAACAAGGTCTATAACGCCTTGCTTGCCATTGGAGTGTCCGCGGATACTTTGAACACCGTCATCTCCAATCTGACTACCGGCACGCTGCCAACCAATAACGATGCGGGCCAAATCGTTGCCACAGGCGCGGATTTGGCTGGCAATGGGGTCTCCGCTTCCTCCAATAGCGGAGCCGAAGACCGCAACAACCCAGCGAAGTATTATGTTCTCGATAGCACTTCCAAATCGGTCAGCTATTCCTTCAACGCCTCGCAGGAGTTCGATGGACAGGTGGTCGCGTATTTGGGCAACAACGACCATTCGACTTCCAAGAAGATCGGCGATGCGCTCTCCTTGTCGCTTGATTCCACCGGATTAGCGATCCGCGATGTCACCTATGCCGATGCCGGCATGGGCAAATGCGGCAGCAGGATGAATTACTATCCCGTCATCCTTGGCACAGCTCACATCGGCGCTGGCAGCCACACCATTAAGCTGACCGGCACATCCAATACGATGAACGTCGCGGGCATCTGCATCTATGACGCCTCCACGGCTCCCGATATCGGCGGCGGAGAACAAGGCGGCGGCAGTGGAGAGCATACCCATAATTATGTTGCCCAGACGCCGCAGAACAATATCGCCGGCAAGAGCGTCACCACGTATCTATGCGATTGCGGCGCGAAATACCAGGCCATCAACTTCAGCGATTATTCTTCTAAAGCCGGCGGGACCAGCGAAGATTTGAGCCAGGGTAAACTGGCCAAAGGCGGCGTCTACAAATGGGATTTCCCCGCCAAAGCCGGAACGGTCACGCTTCAGTTCAACGTAAAGATGTCTTCGGGAAACCATTCATCGCAGTCGATGGATTCGACGAAGTACGTCATCAAGGCCAACGGGGTCGCCCAAACCATCCTGCTGCCCAACGGACAGACTTATGGCACTATTGGTTTGACAACTTCTGGCCAATATATCGGATTCGCCTCCATCGATATTCCCAATGACATGAATGTCGAGATCGAACTCGACCACAATGTCACCGATTATCGCTTGCTGTTTGGCGAACAAGTGCGATTACTTTACGCATAATCGGCGAACTCGTTTTAAGGGGACACGCACAATCGTCCCCCTTTCTTTCGCATATAAATACATAGTTCCTAAGGAAAAAGAGCTTTGACGCAACATTGCATTTTCTAATGCGCAACATTGCCATGATTTCCTTGCGTTTCCAAATGTTAAGATTGACCAATCAAAGAGGTGTTTTATGAAAAAGCATAGCATTTTATTTGGGCTATCATTGGCAAGCATCATCTTAGCAGGCTGCGGTGGAACTCCTGCGCAACAGTCCGCCAGTCAGCCTGGAGGTGGCAGCAATGATCCCGGAACAACCGATGTAAGCGATAGCGAACCCGAATCCGAATATGGTTTCAACGTCCTTACCGACTTCTCCGAACCCGTCTCCATCCACACGGATGCCCAAGCGGAATATCTCGCCTATGACGGCGACTACGCCACGATGCCGGAGAACATGTATCCCGACGGCAAATCGCATCAATCCGATTCCAAACCCGTCGAAGTCGAATGGGAATACGGCGAACCCGACGATGCGTCCTTAGACTATTTCAGCGTCATCTACGGCCAGAAAGCAGACCTTAGCGATGGCTATGAGATCGAGGTCGGGACCAAGACCAAAGCCAAACTCTACAATCCCTATCTCGGCGTCAACTATTATCAGTTGATCGCTCACCTCGACAACGAAGAGACCGAAGAATCCGACATCATGTCCTTCGAAGTCGAAGGCACCTATCCCCGCAACCTCACCATCGGCGGCATGACCAATTGCCGCGATATGGGCGGCAGGGTCACTGCTGACGGCGGCAAGATCAAACAGGGCCTCGTCTACAGGACCAGCGGCTTCAAATACGACTACTCCACCCAAATCACCGAAGACGGCAAGAAAGAGATGCTTGAGCACCTTGGCGTCAAGACCGAGGTCAACGTCGCCGACGGCCAGAACTACAACCTCAAGCTTCCTGGCACGACCGTCAAAAACTTCTTCATGGATTATAGCGGTGGATCCCACCATTTCTCCAGGAACGCCGAAAGCGTGAAGCATTTCTTCAGGCTTCTTGCCGATGATTCCAATTACCCCGTCTATTTCCATTGCCGCATCGGCACCGATAGAACCGGCTTGTGCGCCATCTTGCTCTCCGGACTCCTTGGCGTCTCGGTCAATGAGATCTATCAGGATTATCTCTTCTCCAACTTCGGCCACATCCAAGAAAAGCGTTACATCGGCCCGAAGGCTGGCGCAGATAACATCCAGAACTACGTCAACGCGATCATGAACGTCGCTGGCGAAACATTTGCCAACAAGGTCTATAACACCCTTCTCGCAGTCGGCCTTACCAAAGTCGAGCTCAATGCCGTCATCAACAATCTGACTGAAGGCACCGGCGTTCAGGGCAATGACGCTGGGCAAATCGTCGCATTGGGCGCCGATTTGACCGGAAACGGCGTCAGTGCTTCCTCCAATAACGGACCCACCGACCGCAATAACCCCGACAAGTACTTCGTCCTTGATAACGCCTCCAAATCCGTCAGCTACAACTTCAACGTTTCCGCTGCTGGCGAAGGACAAATCGTTGCTTATCTTGGCAACACCGATCACTCCACTTCCAAGAAGATCAGCGATGCCATCGCCGTCACCATCGATGACGTTCCCGTCACCGTCACCAATATGACTTATGCCGATGCTGGCATGGGACAATGCGGCAGCAGGATGAACTACTTCCCCGTCATCCTTGGCACTTCCAATTTGACCGCTGGCGCTCACACCATCAAGATCCTTGGCTCTTCCAATAAGATGAATGTCGCCAACGTCTGCATCTTCGGCGCTGCCGGTGGAGGACAAGGCGGCGGTCAGCAGGGCGGCGGTGAAACACACACCACGCACAACTACCAGCCCGAGACCCCGCAGACCAACATCGCCGGCAAGCAAGTCACCACTTACCTCTGCGAGTGCGGCGCGAAATACATCGCCATCAACTTCGACGACTATTCCTCCATGCCGCAAGCTGGCACCTCCGCCGATCCGTCCAAAGGAAAACTCGGCAAAGGAGCCATTTACAAATGGGATATCCCTGCAAAAGCAGGCAATGTCACTCTCCAGTTCTGCGTTGCGGCGACCGACAACTATCACATCACCTCTGGCGATGGCAAGTTCGTTAAGGAGCAGTGGGTCTTCAAAGTCAATGGAAGTGCCATTGCAAACTCGATAGTTGACCAACAGACCTATCAAAGTGCTGGTATCACCACAAGTGGCCAATACTTCAACTTCGCTTCCTTCTCCATTGAGAACGACATGAATGTTGAACTCGAATTCGATCACAACATCACCGATTACCGTCTCGCGTTCTCCGGCGAAGTTCGCTTGGTCTACGAAGCCTAATCTCTTGAATTTCAATACACGCCCTCGCTCTTTTCTGAGAACGGGGGCTTTTCTTTACCAAAACGAGCGCGTTAAGGGATATTGACTGAGCGAGGGCGTGTACGAAAAAAGTTAACAATTCTCGCACTTGCGCGTTGAGAAATCTTTCAACTTTGCTATAGTTAATGCGTTATGCATTACGATCTTACTATTGTTTCCAATCTTGTATCCCTGATTCTCATGATTTTGCTGTTCGCCGGCGTGGCGATGGTTGTCTTTTTCATCATGAAAAGGCTCTTTGCCCGCATTTATACCGTGGGCTTTGAGGTTGCCATCATCATTTGCTGGTTGTTCAACCTCGATATGGTTTGCATCATCCTCGCCATTGTCTGGGCGGTTGGCCTCATCGTCTTCTTCTTCGCCAACCCGACGGAAGGACGCACCTTAATCGTCAACAGCATGCTTGGACAAAACCCCAAACCATCCCTCTTCCGCAAGAACAAGCCCCGCGCCGAATCCTTGTTCGACCGCGATGGCATGTATAAGAAAATCGAAACCGCCGTCATTACGATGTCGAAGCAGAAAGTCGGCGCCATCATCTCGTTTGAGATGCATGACTCCTTGTCCGAAGTCATGAAGTCCGGCACGAGGATCGACGCTCCCGTCTCCGCCGAATTGCTCCAAACAATTTTCTATCCCGGAACCCGCCTCCATGACGGAGCCGTCATCATCCGCAACGACCAAATCGTCGCAGCGTCCGTCTATTACACCCCAACCACGCGACCCCTTACAGGAAAATTCGGCTCCCGCCACCGTGCCGCCATCGGCATCTCGGAGGTCTGCGATGCCGTCACGGTCGTCGTTTCCGAAGAGACCGGGCGCATCTCGATCGCCTATAAGGGAGAACTCGAAACCGTTGGGCCAGACATGTTCTTGTCCACCTTCTCCGATTACATGGCAAACGCCATCAAGGCGCCGCAAGAATAGCAACGAAAGGGGTTTGACCCCTTTTTCTTTATTAGAACGCTTTGCCCTAGCCGAGCAATGGGGTAAACTATTTACGCATCATTCATTGGAGGTTTTACTATGCCAACACCGCATATCAACGCCGAACAAGGCGATTTCGCCAAAGTCGTTCTCATGCCAGGAGACCCTCTCCGCGCCAAATGGATCGCTGAGAATTTCTTGGTCGATTACAAACAGGTCAACAGCGTCCGTGGAATCCTTGGATTCACCGGCAAGACCAAAAGCGGGAAGCGCCTTTCCGTCATGGCGTCTGGCATGGGTATGCCTTCCATTGGCATCTATGCCCACGAACTCTTCTCCTTCTATGGCGTCGAAGCGATTGTCCGCATCGGCACCGCGGGAAGCTATCAGAAAGACATCAAGGTCGGCGATATCGTCTTAGCGCAAAGCGCTTCGACCGATTCCGGCTGGCTTTCCACCCATGTTATGGGCGGTGGCATCTATTCAGCCGTCAGCGATTTCGAGCTTTTGAAGAATTGCTACGACGCCGCTTTGCACCAGGGCAAACCCGTGCGCGTCGGCACCGTTTTGTCTTCCGACCAATTCTATCCGCCATTTGGCAATGACTGGAAGAAGTGGGAAGCCCTCAAAACCCTCTGCGTAGAAATGGAAGCCTACTCCTTGTTCGTCAAAGCCGCTGAACTCGGCAAGAAGGCCATGTGCATCCTCACGATGTCCGACTCCTTCCACGACAAAGCAATCATGAGTTCCAAAGAAAGGGAACAGGGCCTTGCCTCGATGGTCGAGATCGCCATCGAAGGCGTTGAGCCTCTTTGCGATTGACATGCCAGCCTACAGCGTACGCCTTTCCATATGGATCGTTGCCGCTGTATTGGTGCTTTTCGGCGTCGCTTTCTTATTGCTATATTCCCCCATCAAGCGCTTTTTGATGAAAACGCAGACGGTGCGCATGTATTACCGCCGCATAAAACGAGTGGTGGAGGATAGGGATTTCCTCCTCATCAACGATTTCGAGAACAAGACCGCATCGCAGGAGCCATTCCACATCGATCATCTCATCATCGGGAATAAGTTTTTCTATGCGATTCGCGACCGTTATTACGATGGTGCTTTAGCGGCCAAGGAGACGGATAATTCCTGGATCTTCTATCATGGCCGTCAATCGAAGATGATCGCCAATCCGATGCTCAGGAATGAGCTCAGGGTTGAGAAATTGTGTTTGCTGTCCCGCATCCAAGAGCAGGAAATCATCTCCATCGTCCTCATCAACGATGATTGCATGATCACCCCCATCGAGTCGAGCAATCCAAATTCGTATATCGTTTCCCTGAAGCAGCTTCCCGAATTGATCGACATCATCGAAGCCAGGGAAGGCGTGCAGCCGATAGACGCCCATTCGGCCGAGATCATCGCCAGGGATTTCGCAGAACTGAACCTCCATGGAAAAATCTGAATTCGCGAAAGGCATCAGGCAAAGGGCCTGGGCCTCATTTAAAGAATATCCCGGCGAGTCTGTCGCGGCGTGTTTCGTGTTCCTTCTCATCGGCGGGGCGATTTCCGCGCTTGCCCTGATCGATATGTTCGTGCTGATGCTTGGCATAGTTCTGCTTGGCTTCCCCACCGTCTATTCCTTGTTCCTTTTCTTATTCGAGGCAAAGGGCAAAAACGGAAAAAGAAGAGGGGCGTTATATGGTTTTCTCTCATATTTCACCCGCGACATGGGCGTCTATAGAGCGATTCTCACCACTTTGAAAACCGCTGGTGCGTTCTTTGTCGTCTACATCACGTTCGCCCTTATCTATGTCTATATAAGGCAAACCAATGAGCCTGCGGTTTTGGAAGAGATGCAAAGGTTCGTGGAAATCGCCTATTCCGAAGAAGGCGGGTCGGCCGCCAACTTCTTGGCGTCTTCGAAATACATCTATCCGATGATGAATTTCTCCGCAGGGATCGCCCAAGGCGTCGCGGTGTTCTTCATGATGCAGATCATCGGGTTCTATGGGCTCAAGGTCATCATGTATAGGGATTCCGGATACCGAAGCAACAGGGCGATGAGCAATATCTTCGTAGTGACTGTCCGCCGCAACCAGAAGTATCTGCTTGGCTTATTCTTCAAGAGCTTCTGGATGATCGATTTGGTCTATGCCATTGGATTCGGCCTTGGATTTGGCCTTGGCAGCATCTATTGGTATGGCGAGATGATCCCCATTGCTTTGGGCTTCGGCGGAGCGGTGCTCTTCGTCGCCCCGTTGTTCGCCTATTATTGCCATGGCACCCAATGGATGTTCCGCCTCGTCGAAAAGGAGTTCGCCGCGAATTCCATCTACCTTGCGGAGAGGCAAATCGAGGCGCTGAAGGGCTCTATGCAGATCCCCGAAGACCAATATCAGCAGATGATGCAGCAACTCGAGAAGATGAAGAAGTTCAACCTCGATATGGAAAGCCGCTTCAGCGAAGATCCCTTCCAAGAGCAGCCCCATCCAGAAGATGAGGCGCGGGAAAACTCCGAAGAACCAGAAGAATAAAGAAAGCCCCGGAATCTCCGGGGCATGTTTTTTACTGGAGCAAGCGACGGGAATCGGACCCGCATATTTACCTTGGCAAGGTAATGTTCTACCACTGAACTACGCCTGCATGGCTCTTTCGAGCCTGCATATAATAACGCGCATTTTATTGCGTTTCAAGTAGAAGATTCGCGCGAGCGAGAATATAATGTGCGCGTCCACATGGAAGGAGCCGATGGCTATGGCGACGAATGAAGATTTGGCGGAATTGCTGTTCCCCGATGTAACTAAGACGATTGAAGATCTCGAGAGGGAATATCCTCTTCGCAATTTGCCTGAGGGAGCGCAGGTCACCCGTTTCGCCCCGTCCCCCACCGGATTCCTCCACACCGGTTCGCTTTTCACCTCGATGATCAGCTACACCTACGCCAAACAAAGCGGGGGCGTGTATTACTTCCGCTTGGAGGATACCGACACCAAACGCACCATCGAAGGAAGCGGCGAGCTCTTGATTGAGCAGCTGAAGCAATTCGGAATCATCGCCGACGAAGGCTATACCCCCGATGGCGATATCGGCGCCTATGGGCCGTATCAGCAATCCAAGAGGAAAGACATCTACCGCACCGTCATCAAAGAGCTTGTTCGCCGCGGCAGGGCCTATCCCGATTTCTGCACTCCAGAGGATTTGGATGCCATCCGCGCCATTCAGGAAGCCAAAAAGGAATTGCCTGGCTATTACGGCGTCTATGCCCGCGACCGCAATTTGACCGCCGATGAGAGAATCGAAAGAATCAAGGCAGGCGTGCCTTATGTCATCCGCTTCTATTCCCTTGGCGACCATGAGCGCAAAGTCAAATTCAACGACGCCATCCGCGGCGAAATCGAATTGCAGGACAACGATACCGATGTCGTTATCCTGAAGTCCGATGGCCTTCCGACCTATCACTTCGCCCACGTTTGCGACGACCATTTCATGAGGACCACCTGCATCACCCGCGGAGAGGAGTGGATCCCTTCCACGCCGATCCATTTGGATATGTTCCGCGCCCTCGGCTGGAAGCCTCCGAAGTACGCCCACATCCCATCCATCATGAAATTGGATAACGGCAACAGGAGGAAATTGTCCAAGCGCAAAGATCCGGAAGCGGCGGTGAGCTACTTCTTGGACGAAGGCTATCCGACCGAATCGCTCCTCGTTTATCTTATGTCGATCGCCAATTCCAACTTCGAGGAATGGTCCATCACCACGAAGACCTTCGATCTGTCTAAGTTCAAATTCTCTTTGAAGAAAATGTCCTTCGACGGCGCTCTCTTCGATCAGGACAAACTCAATTACTTCTCCAAGGAGATCATCGTCCGCATCCCCATCGATGAGCTTTATGACAGGGTCGTGGCCTTTGCTAAGGCCCATGATGAATTCTTATTGCAGAGAATCCAAAGCAATCCCGAGTTCTTCAAGAAGGCCATCAACATCGATAGGGACAAACCCAATCCAAGAAAAGACTTCGCTAAATATAAGGATATATATCCGCGCATCAGATTCTTCTACGCCGACGAATGGGAGAAGATGGTCGAATCCCTTCCCTTCCGCGACACGCTCCGCCCCTATGTCAAAGAGCTGCTTCTGGACTTCAAGGACAAGATGCTGCTCGGCGTCGACGAGAGCACTTGGTGGAACAGCGTCAAGGAAATCGGCGAGGCCCATGGCTTTGCCTCTTCCAACAAGGATTTCAAACTCAACCCAGAGAAATACCATGGATCGGTCAGCGATTGCGCCGAAGTCCTCCGCGTCGCCATCACCGGAACCGACCAATCCCCAAGCCTCCATGCCGTCCTTGAGATTTTGGGCAAGGAAGAGGTTTGCCGCCGCTTAGAGGAAATCGCGAAGAAATTCTAAGATTTCCCTTGCAGGAGCCCTGCCTGCGTGATTTAATAAGTCTCGCCCGAAATGGCCCCATGGTCAATCGGTTAAGACGGAACCCTCTCAAGGTTCAATGACTGGTTCGACTCCAGTTGGGGTCACCAAATTGGGCAAATCACTCCGAATCGCAAGGTTCGGAGTTTTTCATTGCCCCATTAATCGATACACCTCCTCGCTCTTTTTGCTTTCCAAAGAAAAGAAATGTGTCTTTGATGTTTGGGTTAGGTACAATAGTGTGGATGAAAGCGTTGATGATCCTTTCCAGCCAATCTGGAAGGCATATGAGCCAGAAGAAAATAGAGAAAGTGAAAAAAGAGCTTTCGGAATCTTTTGAGCAGCTCGACGTCTACCGCATCTCCGATATGGCGGAAGCGGAGGAGTACGCCAGAAGCAAAGTCAGCGAATACGATGTGTATCTGATTTCCGGAGGCGATGGGACATTCCATCATATCGTCAACGCCATCGCCCCAATGGATAACCTGCCAATCCTTGGCTATATCCAATCCGGAACGATATGCGATGTCGGAAGGTTCCTGGGGGTAAAAAGGAAATCACGCGCATTGAGGATCATCAAAGAAGGCTATTGCGATGAATTCGATCTGATGAAAGTCAACGACGCCTATGCTTTGTATATGACTGCCGTTGGCGCCTTCAGCGACATCTCTTATAAAACAAGCAGAAGAGCCATCCGGGCGTTTGGCCGCTTGGCATATTATTTCCGCGCTGTGTTCGAGGCCTTCCGCCCGCGGAAAACGAAGGCTAGCGTCAGGATAGGGGAGAATGAATTCGAACACACGTCCCCGTTCTTTATGATTCTTAACGGACCATATGTCGGAGGCTTCAAGGTCAATGGCCGTTCCAGCCAAAACGATGGCCTTGCAGAATACTTCGATACCACTCCCAGCCTATTCAACGGATTGGTCCATTATTTCTTCCATTACAAGATCAATCGCGTGCCCTCTTCCTCATTTGTTATCCAGACAGAAAAACCAATGCCATGGAGCTTAGATGGGGAAATGCGCTTTGTTTCCGATAAAGCGGAAATCGAGATTCTGCACAGAAAACTTCGCGTTTTCACGCAAAAACCCCATAAAAATTCATAAACAATTCAGAATTGCGGTGTTTTCGACTTGAAATGCTTTTCATTTCAATGAAAAAGAAATAAACTTTAGATACCATTTCCGGAGGGAACCCCATGAAAAAGTCGATTACTCTATTGTCGATTCTAGGGATTGTTTTCTATGCGGCGGGTCTCGTCCTGTTTTTCTTCCTGCCTGCATTGACCAACAATCTGATGAATTTCGACACTGCGAAATTGCTCGATTTTGCAACGATCCAATCCTCTCTAGTCAAACTGTTTGACTTCAGCTCGATTGGCATTTACCAAATCGCCGGCCTATCTCTTATCGGCGTATGCGGATTGCTGCTCATTGCCCATATCATTGTCTTGATCGTCAAGAAGCATCCGCTTGCCTTGCTCGTCTCGCTTGCTTGGCTCGTCGGCTCGGTCGCGTTATTGATCGCGTTCATCGTTATGTGGACGCCTGAGATGTTCGCTTCCTCTGCCGCGCTTGCCCAACTTCAAGCGGTGGAAGGCTACCAGAACGCTCCGTATATCTACTTCGTCATCGGCGTCTTCAACGGCATGACCGATACCCTCCGCGTCTTGTGGATGGTCATCGCCTTCATGCCACCGGTCCTAGTCCTTGTCGGATTCGTCCTCTTGCTCATCGCCCTTATCCAGAACATGCGTTACCTTGGCTCCTTGGTCAGGGATAGCAAGAAGCCCGAAGAATATGATGCCTCTGGCCTCGACAGCGTGGTCGTGGTCCACGAAGACGAAGTCCCCGCTACCCAGGAAGGCGCTATGAGCCTCGGCCAGGAAATCGCCGAGAAGAAGAATCCCGCCGCCGCCCAGCAAGGCGCGGCCCCTGCGGGCTATGCTCCCGCCGCTGCCGAAGCGGAATACGGCGGCATTGCCACTCCGCGCGGCTCCTCCAACCAAGCGTTCACCGGACCTTTCCTTGTCCAATATATAAATACCTACGCCCCTGAGCGCTCCGCACCCGCGGAAGAGCCTAGACATAGCCGCGGCGAAGTCCCTCTATCCGAAATCCAAGGTGCCATCACCGGCGAAAAGCCTTTGACCGCCGAAGACATCCGCAAGATCGTCCGCGAAGAGCTCGAAGGCGAAAAGAAGCCTGCTCAGCCCGTCATCGTCACCGTTCCTAGCCCAGTGGCCAAACCAGCGGTGGAAGAAGAAAAACACCTCACCGCCGATGAAGTCCGCGCCATCTTCGCCGCCGAGCTTCAGAACGCCCTTGGCTCTGACCAAGATATCCTTGTCGAGCCGGAAGAACCCGCTGCCCTAAGCGCAGAGGAAATCCGCTCCATCATCGCCAACGAGTTGGCTGCTGCTCGCCAAGAGCCCGTCGCCGAACAAGCGGCGGAAGAACCGGCCGCCATTTCCGAAGCCGATGTCCGCGACGTCATCCGCCAAGAACTCCTTGCCTTCCGCGAATCCGAAGAAGAAAAGGCGCGTCAAAGGGAAGAGGAAGCAAAGCGTCAGGCCGAAGAAGAGGCCAAACGCCAAGCCGAAATCGAAGAAGCCAAGCGCAAAGCGGTGGAAGAGGCCCTAGGCGAGCAAAAGCCTGCTGAGCCCGCCCCTGCATCCTTGACCCCCGAAGAGATCCGCCAAATCATCGCGGACGAATTCGCTCGTCAGGCAAAGCCCGAACCCGAAGAAAAACCCGCGTTTGACCCTGAGGCCATCCGCGAATTGCTCCGCGAAGAGCTCGCCGCTGCTAAGCCAATCGCCGCTGAGCAGCCAGCTCCTGTGACCGTCATTGTTAAGCAGCCCGAGGCCGAACCCGAGCCGAAACCCGAACCGGTCATTGTCGTCGCGCCGCAGCCCAAGCCTGCGCCGAATCCGGCCCCGGCCCCTGTGGTCGTCGCTCCGGCAGAGCCCGCGGAAGAAGCGGCTGAAGAAGGCGGAAACAAAATCATCCGCATCCCGTTCCCGACCCGCATGGTCGAAGCCGAAGACGAGATGAAGGCCAACTATAACGAGTTGAAGTCCGAGATCCTCTCCTATGGCGTCAAGTCCCGCGTCTCCAATTCCGGCGACACCTTCCGCCTCCATAAGGTCACCTTCGTCAAGATCACCATCGCCGGCAAGTCCTTGAAACTCTACTTCGCCCTTGATCCAGCGGATTATGCCAATACCACCTTGCCGATCCAGGATGCTTCCCACAAGAACATCTACCGCGAGATCCCCTTGGTCTTCAAAGTCAAATCCGAGCTATCCATGCGCCGCGCAAAACAGCTTATCGCCGATGTCATGGAACGCCATGGATTGGAGCAAGGCCGCGTTGAGCTTCGCGATTACACCGAATCCCTCCGCGACTACAAAGCCGCCGGAACCCGCGAAGACGAAGACGACGAAGATTAAAATCCCAGCCCTCTATTCTAGACCAGCCCACGCTGGTCTTTTTTATCAAAATATGCGATACGTGTATCGATATTTGAGTTGAATAGAGGGCTGGGGCATTTTTTGGAAAAATGCCATTAAACCGGTTGTCCATCAACACAAGGCCAAAAAGGGTGGGAAATTTGATATAATCAATTCCGCCGATATTTCAGGCGCCCCTGCATAGCAGGAAGAGAGAGGAGGCGGTGGTCAATTGGACCCTACTAGTTGGCTCTACATCGGAATACTTGTTTTTTGCATTGCGATGTGCGGCTTCTATAGCTCCACTGAGACCGCGTTCGCCTGCCTTAGCAAATACAAATTCAAGGCTAAGGCCGAAAAGGGCGAGCGCACCGCCAGACTCATCGTCGCTTTATACGAACACTTCGATAGCACGTTGATCACGGTTTTGATTGGCAACAACGTTTTCGCCATCCTCATTTCCGTTTTCTCAACCCGCTTATTCTTAGGCATCCTTTCCCCATATATTTCAGAGACATGGATTTCCATCATCGCCTCCGTCTCGCTGTCTATTTTGACGTTCATCTTCGGCGACACCATCCCGAAATTCCTTGGCAAAGCGATACCGGACAGAATCGTGCGGATAAACCTTTATCCGATGCTTCTTTTCACCACGCTTTTCTATCCGCTTTCCCTGTTCTTCCGCTTCATCTCCTTCTTGGCTAAGAAGATGGTCCGCGCCTCCGACGCGCCGGATATAACGGAAGAGGAGTTTGCTTCCGCCGTTGAGGAAAGCGAGGAGATGGGCCTTCTTGAGGAGAATGAATCCGATATCATTCAGGCAACGCTCGACTTCGACGACACCAAGGTCGCGGAGGTTTTGACGCCTTTGAACAAGATGGTCATGATCGACCTTTCCGGGCTCACAACCGATAAGCTATTGGACTTTTTGAAGAAAACCGACTATTCCCGCATCCCCGTTTATTACAAAACCAGGAAGCACATCGTCGGCGTTTTGGTGGTCAAGAATTACCTGAGCGCCTATTTCCAGGACCCGCGCATTTCCTATATGTCCTGCTTGCAGAAGCCGGTATTCGTGTCCCCGAGCGTCAAAATCGATGACCTTGTAGGAATCTTCAGGGAACGCCATTCGCAGATCGCGATCGTCGCGAAAAAGGACAATGTCCTTGGCATGGTCACGATGGAAGACGTCTTGGAAGAACTCGTCGGCGAAATCGATGAGCTTGAAGAGCCCGTCGCAGGAAGGGGGAAAGCATGATGAGGCTTTCTTCCTATTTCTACTTGGCCGCGATAGTGGTGCTGCTTCTGTTCTCGACCTTCTTCTCCGCATCCGATATGGCGTTTTCGGTTGCCCCAAAGCGCAAATTGGAGCGCGAAGCGAAAGCGGGGGACAAGCGTTCCGCCAGGGCGCTTCGCTTTGCGGAAGGCTATGAAGAGACCATCACGACGTTGCTCTTCGGCAATTCATTGGTCAACATCCTCGCTTCCTCTTTGGGCACCGTTTTCGCGATCAACCTCGCCATCGACAACGGCTTCGATGAGAATGTGACTTCGACGATAGTCTCCGCTTCGATGCTTCTCATCATATTGACCTTTGGGGAAATCGTTCCCAAGGCCATCGCCAGGAACCGCAGCTACCACGTTGCTAGGTTCGCCGCGCCGGTCGTAAGCCTATCGCAGATCATCTTCTTCCCCATCGTCAAGGTGACCACGGCATTCGCGAAATTCCTCACCAAGCCGATCATCAAACGCCACGAAGTCGACGAAAGCATGTCCGACGAGGAATTGGCGTTGATGGTGGAAGAACTGGAAGAAGGGGATGTCATCGACGAAGACTCCTCCGAACTTATCGCGAATTCCATCGAATTCAAAGACACCTGCGCCTACCAAATCATGACGCCGCGCGTGAAGATGGAAGGGATCGAATGGGGCACGAACCTCGCCAAATTCGTTACTTCCAACGGATCGTTCCATCATTCCCGCATCCCCGTCTACAAAGACGATAAGGACCACGTGGTCGGATACATCTCCATCAAAGCGCTGCTGCGTCAGATGCTAAGCGAATCCAAGCCATCCATCGAAAAACTGCTTCTCCCCATCACCCCAGTGCCCAGGACGATGGAGATCTCTTCCGTTTTGGCCTTAATGAAGAAGACGCGCCATCACATCGTTTTGGTCGTCGACGAATACGGCGGGACCGAAGGCATTTTGACTTTGGAAGATATCCTAGAGGAACTGGTAGGCGATATGTGGGACGAATCGGAGCAAGTCAAACCCGACATCATCAAAGGGAAAGCCCGCAACCATTATCTGGCTTTGGGAAGCGCGAATATCGAGGATGTGTTCGATTATTTCGATTTGGATGACGATATCCTGGACCAGGATTATTCCACCTTGTCCGGCTGGATCAACGATAAGCTAGGCCGCTTCGCCGAAGAGGGCGATCATTTCAAAATGGGGAAATACGATTTCGTCGTGCTGAAAGCGGATCAATTCACGACCAAAGAAGTGGAAATCATCTATCATCCAAGAAGGAAAGTCAGCGAAGACTGAGCTTGTCTTTATATAAAGCGATGACCTCCTGAGCCAATTGCTCAGGGGTTTTCGTATCGGTATCGAGAATGAAGTCGAATGGAGGCAACGCCTCTTCCGCAAAGGCGGTCCTGTCGTTTTCGATGCGCGCTTTCAGCAGCTCTTCGCCATCTCCGCGGCTCGCCATGCGTGCGCGGCGGGTCTGCTCGCTCGCTCTAAGATAGAACGAGATGATGCGCTCATTGCCAAGCGCAAGGAAGCTTTTTAAGCCATTTGGGTCTACGATGACGCATTTGTCGTCGGCGATCTCCGCTTTGGAGCAGCCGTAATAATTCCCGTTATAGCAAGTGGTCTCCACGAAGGCATCCAAATCCTTGAGGCGAAGGAACTCTTCTTTGGTCACAAAATGGTAGTCGACTCCATTGACTTCCCCAACCCTCATCGGGCGGGTCGTGTGGGTGACCGCTTTCTTAATGCGAAAATCGCGGAACAGCGTTTTCGCGATTTCGGTTTTTCCTGAGGCAGAAGCCCCCACAAGAACGATCATGCCAATATTATAGTGCCTGAAGCAAAATTTTTTTGAAAAAATAGTTTCGATGAATAGCCGACTTTGAAAATTTCTTGAAAAAAGTTGAGTCCTTTTTTGCCATTTCTCTCCAATTAAATAAGTGAGGAGGCAAAAAATGGAACTCGAAACATATCATCCTGAACATAGGCGTCCAATCCGCTCGGCAAAGGAGATTGCGGCTTTGCTGCGAAAAGCATTTCTGGGGGTAGGCAAAAGCCCTGATACCCATATCTATGACGTCAATGAATATTCCCTTTCCTTCTGTCCGCGCTGTCCCGAGAACGATTTCGTCCGCAGATCGATGGTCGCATTCCGCAAATTGAACGAACTGGAAAAGCGCGTGTGCATATACGACCTGATGGAAGAAGGTAGGCATTATCGGTTTTGGTTCATGCCTTATTACAGCGCAGGCAGCCATGAAAAGCTCGTGCGCAGGGTCGCGGAGAAATTCTGCAGGGAGTGGGCCAATGCGTAGGAAGGCGTCAAAGCTCATCATATTGGCCGCCGGCGCTTTGTCTTGCTTGGGGGCCAATCCGACAAAGCCCGAGTTCTATTGGGAAGTGGGGCCGGTCATTTCGGGAAGGGATATCCCTTTCCATTTTGAGGCAGTCATCACCAGAAAGCCGATTTTCACTTTGACGATCGGCTATTACTGGGACGAATACTCAAGCGTCGCCTATGAATATGAGAACGAATTCAATTACATGGGCAGGTCGGAAACGATGGTCAGCGAAACCATCTACCTTCCATCCCATTGGACGGAGCATGGCGATAAATTCTACATGGCCATCCACCAAAAGGGATTCATCAACGGCAACACACATGGTCAAGTCTTCTCGTTTTCGGAAGGCCTGAATGTGACGGTCGGCAGGATCTTGAGATGGGAATGCCCTGAGGAAAATACGACGGTCGACACAAAAAGGTATAAGGCCTATAACACCACGGTTTTTCCGGTGGAGGGAGAGGAGAAGTACCGCTTCCTGAACTATCGCACCGAATTGGAGAGCTTCGCGCCGCGATGCGTTCAGATCTCCAACATGACGATCCTTTATAAGAACACCATGGCCTCGGAAGACTTAACGCAGGCCACGGCGTACATGAATGTCTATAACGACTACATGGAATACCCTTATCAGCCAACGCTCGGCACGGTCAATTACGTGCGCATCCCTTTGAGGCTTGTCCGCGAATCCAGGAGGGACGTGGATGGGTTTTCCGCTTATATCCTGCGCCTTAGGGTTCCGCATTACTACCATCGTCAGACCTTGAAGATGCTGATGGCGAACCCCAATGATCCCGAAACCTATTTCGCCTCTTCCGATTTCTATTGCAGGGCGGGGTTAGGCCATGATGCGGACCCATACGCAATTGGGATATTCCTGGAGAAGCTGACCTCCTATAAAGACAGCATGCGGTTCGAAATTAAACGCGAGTTTGACAAAACGCAGTTGTTCGGAAGTTGTTCCGATTCCCAATACTGCGTTGTCATCGGAAAGGGGAAATAGCAATATGGGCAATCTTTTTCTGGTCGCGTTTTCGATGATATTCGCTTTCTCGATCTTCCATCAAAACATCGTCTATTCCGGCGTTAACCGCGTATATCTAGGCCTGTATAAAGGCGTCGCGGAATCCGGAGTCATATCTTACGGCCGCTTTGGCAACCTTTTGGATGTCCCTTATTTCAGCGTCGACGCCACCAAAGCGGCCGTCAATTCGTATTTCGAGAGCTCCTTGAAACGCTATGTCCAAACCTATAAAGCAAGCTACCTGTTCTATAACGAGAATGGCGTCATCGATTTCAATCTGCCTCGTTCTTTCAGCGTGACTTTAAAGTGCGACATTTCCGCATTCCAGAAATTCGAGAGGGTCGCCTATTTCACCCTTCAGGAGAACAAATGATGCAGCGGGAAGATAGGCTTGTCGAATATTTGGAATCCTCCTTCCTTCAGGACTTGCTGAAGAAGAAGGGAGTCACCGATATTTCATATAACGGGGTCGCTCTTTTCTATGTTTCGAATACCGAAGGCCGCAAAAAATACGAAGGAGAAGTCTCCTCTCAGGAGGTTGGGGATTTCTTGAGGCAAATCGCTAATTACAGCGAAAAGCAATTCTCCTATTTGGATCCTGTATTGGATGTAAGTTTCGATAAATATCGACTCAGCGCGATGTTCCTTTCCTTAGTGAGGGTAAACAACCGAAAGGCATATTCGTTTTCGCTGCGCATCGCCTCCACTGAGTCGGTTTTGGAAAACGACGATGGATTCTTCCCCGGAAACACTAAGGAAATCCTTCTAGATGCGCTAAACAAAGGAAAATCCATCGTCATCGGAGGGGAAACGGGAACCGGCAAAACGGAATTGCAGAAATTCCTGCTCCGCCATCTAGAGCCCTGCACCCGCGTCATCGTCATCGACAACGTCCAGGAATTGGAATTGTCCCGCGGCGATGGCGAATTGGATTTGACGAGCTGGGTGGTGGATGAGCGCAATCAGAAAGCATCTTTCTCGGCGCTTATCCGCGCTGCGCTTAGGAACAATCCGGATTACCTTCTGGTCGCCGAATCCCGCGGCGGAGAAATGCTGGATGCGTTAAGCGTGGTCATGGCTGGGCATCCTATCATCACGACATTCCACGCCAAAGACATTCAGGCCATGCCATACCGCATGGCGCGCATGGCGATGATGTGCGAGAAAAAACTGGAATTCGATGATCTCCTAAGCGACATCTATCACCATTTCTCGGTGTTCGTATATCTCAAGAAATCCTATATCCACGGTAAGGCATATCGCCGAATCGAGAGCATCGGAATCTTAAAAGAGGCGACCCATACCATCGAAATCATGTGGGAGGAGGGAAAATGAACAATAACTATGGCGTCATCGTGATACTGTCTTTGATCGCTGCCGCATGCGCATATTTCGCATCGAACAATCTTCTGATTGGAGCAGGGGTGCTCGTGGTCTTTTTGATGGTGCTTCTGCTTCTGGTCGAGCCGATGTTCAGGAGGTATTTGTCCCTAGCGAAGCAAAACCATGAATGCTATCGCTTCGTCAGCGCGTTCATCGTTTCCCTTTCGGTCAGCCAATCATTGGAGAAATCCTTCGACACAGCATCTTCCTCGCCGAATAAGGAATTCCAGAAGATCGTCGCCTCCATCAGCTCTTTGCAGCCAAGGGAGAAGCTTGAGTATTTGGCTACCTATTTCGAATTGCCGCAATATCGGATGTTCCTGTCTTTGCTGGACATCTACGTCGAACAAGGCGGCGATATCATCAAAATATCGAGCGAACTGATGCAAGAACTGACGCGGGTTGAGGAGACGCGCCAATCCCTTTCGGCCAACGCGAGGAAAAACGTTTTGCAATTCGCATTGCTGTGGATTATCTCGCTCGCAATCGTGGTTTTCCTTCGCGTTGGCCTCGCAAATTTCTTCTCTTATCTGGAAGGCAATTTCACTTATTTAATATCCATCATCGCGTATTTCGCCTTTTTTCTGGTCTCGCTTGTCGTCTACTCGGCTTTCTACACCAGGGTCAAGCCTAGGCTCCAATGGACGAAGAGGAGGAAAGCCAAATGAAAAAGCTGGATTACTATTTCAAAGAGCTTGGGCTTAGCAAAACCAAAGAAGGCATATTGTTCCTTTCCGGCGTGCTTGCTTCGCTTGGGCTAGCCGTTGGCATCTTCTTCTGGAAGGGCATGGGCGTGATGATGCTCATCCCCGCCGTCGTCTTGATTCTATTCGTATATGTTTTCGGGATGCGTTATCCAAGGGGCATCAGAAAGAGGGATGACGAGGATCTGGAGGAATTCGTCCGACTATTCACGTTCTTCGGCATTTATATCGCGAATGGGCACAACGTATTCCACGCCCTTGAATCCATCTTGCCTTTCTCCTCCTCACGGATGAAGGCAAGGCTCGAGGGTTTATTGAGTTCGATCGAAAACGATAAAACAGTGACCCCGTTCATCGATTTTTCGTCTCGCTTCCCCGATATGAAGGTCAGGGAAGTCATGGTCGCGATCTATGCGATGATCGATGAAGGGGAGGGCGGAGTCTATATCGCGCAGTTCCAGCATATCTTCGGAAAATTGAGCGATGACCGCCACGCCCTAGCAAAAGCAAAGCGCATCGAGGCGCTGCAGAATCTGTCTTTTCTTCCTTTGGCGGGAAGCGGCATCGCGATGATGATGCTGGTCGTCGCGCTGATGGAAATCATGGGGAGCCTAATGTATGTCATATAAACTCGGATTGCTCCTATCGCTTATTTTCTTGGTCGTCGTGTTTCTGTTTGCGGGGGACATGCTATGCATTTCGGCCATCCGCTCCGACTTGGATTCCATCGCGCTAACCGTCTCTTATCGAATCTCGATGGACGGAAAGGTGACCGACGCCACCAGAAAATGGATCGATCAGTGCGGCGCGACGCTGAAGGTCCCATATCAAGCACCGCGCATCGGCGATATCTATACATTTGAATTATCGCGCGCATATAAGCCAATCATCATTTCCAGCGAAGCGATGACGATCACTGTAAAGCGATCGACCATCGTCGGATATTACGAGACTTTGTCTGGGGAAAGGAGGTGAGCACGCATGTCTGAAATCAAAGGTCAGCTTCTTGGTATGCTGATGGTCTTGTTGGTCTTCTCTGCGGTCGCGGCCGCTGTTTGGGGAACGTTCCAAAACACGAAGGAGCGCATCACCCAAAAAGCCAGCGACGAAATCGTTTTCGTCGATAGCATCGATAAATAAACCAACAAAATAACGCAAACCAACCAAAGCCGGGCGGAGCCGCAAAGCGGGAACAAAGCCGTCCGGTTTTTGTTTGGGCAAATGGCATTTGTCACAGGGGGCATGTTTGTCTATAATTACCCCCGAGGAAAAAACTATGTCTGCTAAACAAATGGATGAAATCCGTCGTGGCCTCGCCGAGAGGCTTAACCTTAAAGAAGTTGGCGATGATGCCTCTTTGAAAGAACTCGGTCTCGACAGCCTTGATGTCGTTGAATACTGCCTTGAGCTCGAAGATACCTATGGCATTTCTTTTGCCGCCGAAGAGCTTTCTTCCTTCGAAACTTTTGGCGAACTCTGCGCTGCGATTGAAAAGAAACTTTCCTAATTGGAAATTCTTCTAGAAAATTCTTGCAAACTGCCCTTGCGCTTACTAAAATGTCCACGCTCGATTTTCGAGCGCATGTGCTTGCTTAGCTCAACGGTAGAGCATTCGGCTGTTAACCGACAGGTTGTAGGTTCGAATCCTATAGCAAGCGCCATGTGGCCTGTTGGAGAAGAGGCTTAACTCATATCCCTTTCAAGGATACATTCATGGGTTCGAATCCCGTACAGGTCACCAGCTTAAAAACCCAGGACTGATACGATGTGTCAGTCCTTTTTCTTTTCGCTATGATATTGCTGTATGAAAAACCTAGTTAAAAAGATGATTGGCATCTATCACTCAGGCAATATTGATTTTTATTGTTCTTTATTGGGCCCATTAATTATGGGCACAATCCACCTCGTTTTCGTTATTGTCAAATTTGATTGGATTTTAGTTAATTACTGTATCTTTTCATATCTTATGGCTTTATTTAAGGTGTGGCAGTGGGCTATAGAAAAGTATCACATAAAACCAAATCATTATCTTGCTGGAGCGATTTCAATGGTTATGGTTCTTGCTCCTATGATGGCGGCTTTTGTTTTAACGATCCTATTTAAGGACTCTCCTCATTACTTTATTGATTGGTTTATTTATGCTTACGCTTTATATGGCACGCTTAAAATGATTCTTGCCATCAAAAAGTTAGTAAAGAAAGATAAAACAGATAGACAATATGTCTTGTCGTTTCTTGGTTTAATCGGAGCACTATACACAATACAAATGATGGAATTCAGTCTTATTATGACTTTTAGCACCGAAACAGATAACGAGATGTATTTAATGCAGTTATTTACCCAAGGTGCGATATTCTTGTTTTCCGTTTTTGTTATTGGGTTGCTTATTGTTAAGGCAATTACTTTAAAAAAGCAAAAATTGTGATGGCGTATCGTAACTTAAACAAAGTGTAGCGCTGTATCAAAACGCTGAAACCCTGCCAACTTAGTGAAATTGGATTGATACAAAATA
>CAMORJ010000013.1 GCA_946623775.1 uncultured Bacillota bacterium
TCGATGCCATGCCCAAATGTCAGAAGAAGATCAGACGATTCGATGAACGCCATCTTACGAGATTCATTCAATTGGAACTCGTGGGGTTCAGCGTCTCCGACGATATTTAAAACATCGGCTTTATCGCCTACGATACGCTTTGCAAAATCGTATACTGGAGCAAAGGAAGCGGCGATCTTAAGCTTTCCATTCCCGTTTTCGCCGCATGAAATTGCCCCTGCAGCGCCGGAGAGAAGGAAGACAATGCTCAATAGTTTTGTTTTCATAATACAAATGCGAATCATTTGCAGTTAGAATTATAGGTCCTGCGTTCTTAGAGTCAACAAAAATGGAAATCATTCGCATTTAGAGTTATGATATTCGCATGAAGCAAACCAAATCCCGAAAAGCAATCTTGAGCATACTGCGCAACGCGAAGCGGCCTTTGACCGCGATGGAGATTCTCCGTTTGGATGAATCCAGTTCACTCAATCTATCGACCATCTATCGCGCCTTGATTGCTTTTGAAGCCGAAGGCATCATCCGTAAAGATATTTCGGTGCATTCACGCGACGCCCTATATTCTTTAAAAGAGGAAGAGCACGGCCATATTATCGAATGCATAAAGTGCCATAAGCACGTCGAGTTGGACTATTGCCCATTCGATGAGGCGAATCGCGACATCGAAAAGAAAACCGGATTCGCAATCGAGGATGAGAATCACATCATCTATGGCGTGTGCGCTGACTGCAGGCAAGAGAAATAAGCCTCATGGCAGATAACCAACGGGTATATTTCGTCATCGATGCCAAAAGCTTTTATGCTTCGGTTGAAGCTGCGGAGCGGGGGTTAGATCCGATGACCGCCCGTTTAGTTGTTGCCGATGAATCAAGGACAGATAAGACGATTTGCCTAGCGGTCTCCCCTGCCCTCAAAAAGCTTGGCGTCAAAAACAGATGCCGTCTTTTCGATGTCCCAAAAGAATACCAAGCGATTGTTGCAAAGCCGCGCATGAAAAAATACATCGAATACGCCGCAACGATATATGGAATCTATTTGAAATACATCGCAAAGGAAGATATCCACGTCTATTCAATCGACGAATCAATCATTGACGTAACAAGCTACCTAAAACTCTATAAAATGCGCGCCTATGAATTCGCCGAAAAATTGATGAATGAAATCAATGAGAAGACGCACATCCCAACGACCTGCGGCATCGGAACCAATATGTATCTTGCTAAAGTCGCTCTTGGGATTTCCGCCAAACACACGAAGGGTAGGATCGCTTGGCTGGATGAAGAAAAGTTTAAGAAAACGTTGTGGAATCATCAGCCTTTGACAGACTTTTGGGGGATTTCTGCAGGGATTTCTTCTCATTTAGGCCGTTTGGGAATCTACGATATGCAAGGCATCGCCACCGCCGATGAGGATTTGCTCTATAAAGAATTTGGCGTGAACGCGGAAATCCTAATCGACCATGCAAACGGAATTGAGCCCGTAACGATGAGCGACATTAAAAACTACGCTGGCAAAAGCAAATCGATATCCTCCGGGCAAGTTTTCGGATGCGGAAAAACCAAAAAAGAAGGTCGGCTTCTCTTTAGCGAAATGATCGAAGCGCTTTGCCTGACCATGGCAAAATCGCATTTGGTAAGCAACTTGCTCATGGTAAATGTCCGGTTCTCGAACCATGCGCCAATTCACTTTTCATCCCGCACCGCCAATTGTACAAACTTATCGAAATTTCTATTGCCCGACGCCTTGAGCGCATATGATTCCTCCATGCCCGAAGATGCCATGATCAGGGGATTCTATCTTGCGTTTTCAGAAGCCATCGACGAAGATAAGGAGTATTACGACCTCTTTACCGACCTTGACGATGTCGCGAAAGAAAAAGCGGTTCGCGATTCCATGCTCGAATTAGGATCACGGTACGGCAAAAACAGCGTTCTCCTTGCGCACGACTATTGCGAAGGAGCAACTACTAGGGAAAGAAACAAACTCATCGGAGGGCATAACGGTGGCGAGAACTAAGATGTCGATGAACGACAGGGCCCGCATCTTCTTGCCTTTCGATACCTTAAAAGGTCTGCACGAAGCCTTGAGGGCAAAAGAATACGAGATGGAGATGATTGAAAAGGGGAGATTATCCCCGGAACAGGCCGAAGAAATCTCCTTGCTTCTTTCCAGCCTCTCTAAAGACGCCATCTACGAAGCGACCTATTTTGAAAACGGCCATTATTTGAAATGCAGGGGGAAGGCGATACTGCGCCAGGAAGATCAAACACTCATTATCGGCGATAAACAAATAGACCTGAAAGATTTATTCGGATTAACCGAAGCCAATGGATAGGCTAGAATCATTACAATGAAGCCCATCAGTGTTCATGTGATAAAGATAGACGTCGTCGCCGCGGCGAAGGAGAAGCTTCTTGCAACGTTAAACAAGGAAGACTTGGAACGCTATAGCCGCTATCGTCGCGAAGAAGACAAATTGCGGTTTTTGGGTGGAAGGGCCTTGATATATCGGCTTGTGGGATCGCCGATTCAATTTGAAGAAAAAGGAAAGCCTTTCGTGGAAGGATCAAAACACTTTTCAATCAGCCATTCAGGAGATTTCGTGGGAATCGCTTTAGACGATTCCGCTCCCGTCGGCTTGGACATCGAAGGGAGAAGCGATGCATCGCAATCGCTTGTTAATCACGTCTGCTCTCAACCAGAAATAGACTTTATCGAAAAGAAAGGCCTTGATGCGTTTTTTGAAATATGGACAAAGAAGGAAGCGCTCATCAAATGCACTGGTACTGGAATGACCGTTTCTCTCAAAGAAATCAACGTCGCTAAAGAAGGCGAAAACGAATACATGGGTCGCTTATTTTATATACAGCACATAGTTTTGGGCGCTTATCATCTAAGCGTATGCTCCAGTAGGAAGTTCGACAAAATACTAATTCAGCAAGAAACGCAAATCGTCTAAAGAGATGCGCGACAAGGCTTCGTCGCCTTCAGCAACCACGGAAGCCAGCTCGCGCTTTATTTCCTGAAGCTCCAGCACTTTATCTTCCACGGTATCTTTGCAAACCATTTTGATGATGGTCACTCTTCTCTTTTGCCCTATGCGATGTGCGCGGTCGCTTGCTTGGTTCTCGGCCGCAAGATTCCACCATGGGTCAAGATGGATAACGATGTCGGCACCAACAAGATTCAATCCAGTCCCGCCGGCTTTTAGCGAAACCAGCATGACTTTGACTTTGTTCGTTTTGTTGAACTCATCCGCTAGCTCAATTCGGGTTTGAGATGGGGTGTCGCCATAAATGAACGAGGCATCGATGCCAATGCTTTTGAGCCTAGCCAATAAGTGCTTGAGCGCCGTAGCAAATGAAGAGAAAACCAAAACCTTGTGCCCCTCATCAATCGCTTGTTGAATCAACGAAATGGCGACGTTCATCTTTTCCGAGATACCTTCGGCATTCTCTAAGAAAATGCTTGGGTCAACGCATATTTCCCTTAAGCGGGTGAGAGCCGCTAAGATTTGGAGTTTTCCCTCCATCTGAGAGAAATTGATTTTCTCAAAGTAGGCGTCATAGAGCTTCCTTTGCTCATCGTTCATCGCGATGATCAGCGTCTGCTCTTCTTTCGGGGGAAGATCTTTCAAAACCTCTTTCTTCGTCCGTTTAAGTATGAAAGGAGCGATCTTGTCCATCAGCAGCTTCTTGGTAGCTTCCATGCCTTCGCCCAAGGTTCCATATATGTAATTGAATTCCTTGTATGGCTCAAAGTACCCCGGCATCATGAAGTCGAAAATGCTCCACAAGTCGGAAAGGCTGTTTTGGATAGGCGTTCCAGTCAGAACGAAACGTTGCGATGCATCAAGCGACTTGACCGCTTTCGTCTTTTTCGCATACACGTTTGCGATATTTTGCCCTTCGTCGAGGACAATTACGGAAAAGTGAATCCCATCATAGAAAGAATAATCGTTACGAAGAGAATCGTAGGACGTAATGAATGCAATGCGGTTCTTAGCGTTCGCTTTTAGCAGCATTTCCCTTTCCGTCGGGCTGCCATAGAGTACGACCGTCTTAATGGAGTTGTCCCATGTTTTGAATTCGTTCTGCCAATTGAAAATCAAGCTCTTCGGGCAAACAATCAGGAATGGCGCAGGCTCTTCGATAGTCCCGAGGAACGCAATTGTCTGAAGCGTTTTCCCCAGTCCCATCTCGTCGGCGAGGATTCCTGGAAGGCCGCGTTTCGCATGGACGTATAGCCATTTGACCCCTTCCAGCTGATACGGACGCAATTTCGCTTTTACAGCCGATTTGATTGGAGGCTCGGCGAGGCCATAATCCATTATTTCGCCTAAGAGTTTGCGGATCTCTTCGTTGTATTCGACTTGAAGCCCGCTCTCGTAACCGGGCAATTTAAAAGCTTGATAGACTGGGAGCCTAGGAGAATCCAAGCCATCGGTTTCATCCAGCGAGAAATCTTCAATCGCCTTGCGCAAGCCATAGTCATCGTCTTCAGGGCTAAGTGAAACAAATTCGCCTCGCACGCGAACGAATTTCTTTTTCTTACGGTATCCGTCCAGGATTGCTTCAAACTCATCAGGAGAGAACTCGTGGCTGGAAAGAGATACTTCAAGCCAATCTATTCCACTCATCGAGGAAATCGAGAACTTACCCGGTTTCCTTAGTTTCTTGCCGGCGATGTTTTCCGAGAGCAGTAAAGAACACGAAGATGTCAATTTTGACAAATCCGCTTTCAAGAACCCCAGTATGACATCCTGATCCTTGACTTTCCCTTGGTCGGGAAGTCCCAATTCTTGCAAAGCAAGCTGGAACGACGAAAGTTTAGCGCTACCAATGGCGGTCAATTCCATCTGTTCAGGAGAAACGGATGCTCCGCCGACTAAGTAATCGGTATCGATGACAAGGCACTCATCCTCGCCGTAATCGATTTGGCAGCGTATCTCAGGCTTCTGTGAAGGATGCTTTTCGCGGTATTCCGGGCTGATTTCCGCTTCCCCTTCCACAAGCGGAATGATGTTCGTGTCAAGCTCATGCCTGAATGCGTCAAATTGAAAATGGGGGTGTTCCACAACGAATTGAAACAATGCCTGTTTGGCTTTCGATTCAAATTCCAAAGGTTTTATGCTTCCCGTGGCGCCAACAAAAATCGATGTCTCCCCCCTAGTTAGAAGAAGTCCGCTCAATGGGTTTGGGTCAAAAGTCAGGGCACCTTGATTATCGATGATTAGCTTTGGGCATATCGCTTCAGGCTCAATAAACCTTTCTACGGCATTCAGGCTCACCGTTTGACCTTTAAGCGAATACAAAACTGAAGCGAGTTGCGAACCGGTCACATAATAGATGCTCAAAGTATTTGGCCGATAGCGAGATGGCCCTCCCGACAGAACTAGCTGTAAAGCAGTTTTTTGATTGAAACTGAATGATTCAGGGGAGACGTGTATCGATTTTCCGCCATAAAGAGGTATTTCTCCGCCTTGCGAAATCGCCAATGCGAGGGAAGGTATATTCTTCACCTTTGTCCGCTTGTCAGCAGATCGAATATAGATCTCCACTCCATACTTGTTCTCATACTCATCGTTGAAAAAGGAAAAATACAAATTGATATCCCCCGCTTTAACCTGGGTGACAGGTTTTAAAGCGTCGACTATCAGCGAAGACAGTTGGTCAAATTCCCTTTGGTGCTCGGAACGATAAGACGCAAGTTCGGGACTCAAGCGGGATAGAGGCTCCATCTTGGCGTAAATGGGTCCATAAACCTCTTTCATCCATTCATCACTGGCGTCGGCTTCGCGGTCATTCAAATATAGAAGCAAGGCAGCTGAATACAGGTTCGTGGCCAAAGAAATATCCACCGCTTCTCTATTCAGGCTAAGCGTAAGCGAGTGGTAGTTTGATAGATCGGGGCTAAACGCTTCGTAAAGAATGGAGGAATCAGCCTCATCGAACGAGAATCGGATTTCGTATTCTCCCCTGCAAAGCGCTTGGTAAAACGCATAGGCGGTTTCTGACCTCTTTACCAATGTCTCCAAACTCTTGCGCCTGTTTCCCAAATTAGCGGCTAGCATCTGGGTACCTCCAAAGGCGCAACGCGTCCAATTGGTTCATGGAGACAGCGGTTTTCAAATACAATCTCCTCCACTCCTCGCCATTATAACTAAGGCGGATAATCTCAACGTCCAGCAGGCCAAGCGAAGGGGCAATATCGAAATATTGAACGAGCCCAAGCGCCCTTTCATAACTCTTCAGGTCAAACGCCCTTGCCTTTTTAACGGTTTTTTCTATAACCTTCATCACATTTGGGTATGCGCTGGAACCAAGTTTCTTGATGCGCTCTTTAAGCATCACCACTTCCTCCAGAGTCAGCTGTTTTACGCTTCTATAGTCGAAGAACGCGCCAGATAGAATTCCAAAAGACCGGGCACAGCCTTTAGTCTGAGCAATCAAGAACAAGGCATTTCGTTCTGATTCCTGCTCATCTGGCGTCAGCATGCCCCAATAGGTGGCAATGGAAGCGAAAGAAGAAGAGTAATCGCGCATTCCTTTCCGCAAAAGCGACTTTGCAGAAACGGGATCGAACTCAGCGATGCGCATCGCTAACCCAATACGCTGCTGCTCGTCCATGTAATAGTTGTCTTCACTAACGATGTCGGCAACGATTTGCGTCTCTCCTTTTTGAAAAAGGTATTCGATTACCTCATCAAGCTTTGGGAAATTCAAATGAGGCTCGGCAAAGAGCTTGATTTCATTGAGCTCCATCAAATCCAAAATCTCTTTCAGATTCTGATTCACGAGGGACGTGTATCGATAATAGTAGCTAAACCGATCCCATTCGGTGAGAATCTTCACCGCTGCGGAATGATACATCGGATCCGCCAAAGCCATTAGCAAAAAACCATCGCCCATTTTCATGGACATCGCTTTTCTAAGCGCAGTCTCTGCCTCTTGTTTATTCCAATTGACCCTATGGGACAATTCTAAAAACTTTGCCGCCGCTTCTTCGTTCCTTTCATTTGGGAAAAGGAAAGAAAGCGTTGTGAAAATCTGAGAGAACCTCTCAGGCAATTCCAAGAATGTGAAGTCGCTTTTTGAAGATTCGAAAAGAGCATAGGCGCTCTCGTAATATCCGTCTCTTGAGATATGGTAATCGCGTTCAGCCAAGGCTCTCAATTTGACAGAATACTGCTTCTTTGAAACCGGGCCAGCAGAAAGACGCTCTTCGTAAGCCGCCAAAGGCAGAGTCGACGAAGCAAAGGCCATTAGAACCGCCGCGCAGTGTTTGCAAATGCCGGCATTATAAGGGCAGGAGCATACCGCTTTTTTTAAGACGGGCCCATTGAAATCCAAACGGACTGAATACTTGTTTGTACCATAGACGTTCGCATGGATTTCTTTTCCATCGCTGAAAGTCAGCTCGACTTTGCCTTCTTCAAAATAAATACGTCCGCGCGACCAAATAACACCCGCGAACATATTGCGGTTCATTTGGAGCAAATCGACTTTTTGTTTTTGGCTTGGCATAACCTTTAATTTAACACAGGTCAGCATCATAAGGTAGTCAATTCCAACAATAAATTTTTTTATGCTTATCGAATTAAATAAAGCATGTTTCCTAAAGGAAAATAAGGTACCCACAAGATGTATAAAAAGCGATTTTTATATGTAAAATTTCCTAAACAATGCACAAACATATGGAAAATTCTAAGTAAAGGTGCAAAAATAGTATTGGTAATCAATTATGGCAAAGACATCTGAAAACAAATTTCGTTTCTACCGCGTCCAAGCGGGTCTCACTCAGCGCGAAGTTGCTGACGAATTAGGTTTGGGATCTTACGTGATCTGCGATTATGAAAGAGGGCGCGCCGAGCCAAGCATCAAAGTTTTAAAACAGCTTGGTGCTTTATATCGCGTTTCGCTTGATGATTTATTAGACAATCCCCCCATTGATGGCAAACCTGAAGACCCAGCGTTGGACGATCTCATCCGCTTGGTCAATTCCTATGAGGGGAAAGCGAGGGAAAACGCGATTGATTTGGCAAAAGAAGTCCTTCGCAAAACAAAAAAATAGCGTGGACGTGTATGCGTTAACAGGTCTTCATGGCCTGTTTTTATTTCCCTGAAGAGCCAATTCCCCCAATGCGTTCCATCGAAATGGGGATATCGTCGGAAGTGACATAATAGCGAGAAAAAATACCTTGGACGATTCGTTCGCCTTTTTCGATGCGAACCGCTTCGTCGCGTCTAGAGCATAGGGCAACGTAAATGCACCAAACATAATCGGAGTCGATAATCCCCGTCCCGTTGGATAGGGACAGCCCGCGTTTTATCCCAATGGAAGAACGCACATAAAGCTGAAGGACCATGTCGGACGGCATATCAATGCATTTAACCCACATCGGGATAACTACTTCCCCGTGCGGTGGGATCTCCACATCGTAGGGACAATAGAAATCGTAGCCGGCTGAATTCGGTGAACTGCGGCGTGGCAAAACAATCTCTTCCGGAATCGGGAGATCGGTTTTAACTTCTGAGGCATCGCATTTCACAAAGCGAGCGGCAATCGCGTTGTTATTCATGGGAACAATTATTAAATAATTCCTCGAAAAAAGGTAGCATTTTTATGGGTGGTTGTACGAATTCATCGCAAATTTCAAAAGACTCCTATAAAATAGTCCCGCCACAATGAAAAGAAGCGAATCATATATCCCGTTCTTTATTGGCGGAAGGGAAGAAAATTTATATACCTACACTGGGCCTGTCCCATTTGGCAAGTCCCTCATTTACGCGATTCAGCATTTTCTAACGCTGTTTTTGAGCAACGCCACTCCGATACTTTTGGTCTTGAGCGTTCAGCACAACGGAATAGCCTTGGACCAAAGCATCGTCGAAAACGGTATTAAGGCAGCCTTGTTCTTCTCCTGCATCGGAACCATAATTCAAATCCTGCCGATCTGGAAAATAGGCTCTAGGCTCCCGCTTATTTGCGGCATGAATTTCGCGTTTGTCGGAGCTTTGTCTTTGATTGCGAGCATCTATGGTTTCCCCACGATGTTCATCTCCGCGATCATCGGAGGCATTTTCCTATTCGTAATCGGTTTGCTGGGGAAGTATTGGTCTAAATGGATCAAGCCGATTACCGGTGCTGTCGTCGTCTTGGCTCTAGGTTTGTCGTTAATACAAGTCGCGGCCAAGCAAATGGTAGGCCTAAGCGATGTGCCCTCTTTGGCAACAGCCTATGATTTCGCCGTTTCCTGGCCGTATCTTCTCATGGCATTTGTGGCGTTGATCTCAACAATCGTTTGGCGCATTGTCTTCAAAGGATTCGTAAGGAATCTCTCCATAGGCATAGGCTTGCTTGCCGGATATATTGTCGCTTTATGCATCCCGGGTACCGTGGATTTCTCCGGCATTGCTTTTAACAAGTTCTCTGACTTCCTATCCGCCCCCGTCCCGATCTTCGCTTTAATGGACTTCTCCTGGGGGGACTTCAACGTCGGTGCAATAGTCGTCGTATGCATCATCTATCTGATCGAGGCCAGCGATTGGATTGGGGCCGTCAGTTCGCTGACGAATGGTCTGGATGGAAGAGGGCCCTCCTCAAGGGAGATCACGGGTTTGGTCACTGGGCTTGGCGCCTCCAGCGCGCTTGCCGCGGTCTTCGGAGGAATGGGCCAAGCGCTCTATGGGCAGAACATCGCCATCACGGCCGAAAACAAAGTCATTAATCGCGGGGTGTATCTTATTGTCGCCCTTATGTTAGGACTCTCTGCTTTCTTCCCGATTGTCCCAAGGGCCTTGATGACGATTCCAAACGCCGTCATCGGCGGAGTCCTTCTTATGCTGTTCGGCTCCATCGTCGTCAGCGGAATCAAAATGATTGCCGATTGCGGATTCAACGCAAAAAACATTTTGATCGTCACCGTTTCGATTGGACTCGGATATGGAATCACCACGATCCCCAGCTTTGTCGATGCGACATACGATGCGGAGTTCTTGAATTATCTGATGCTGATTATCAGCAACCCCATTGCAAATTCGTTCCTTATTGCGCTTCCGCTTTCCATTCTTTTGACAAAAAGGATGGAATCCGAGGGGTAAACGAGTACAATACACATGGTTCGAAAAAGAAGGTAAAAATATGGACTTATTAATTCTTGCAGCGGGCATGGGATCCCGCTTCGGCGGCTTAAAGCAAATTGAGCCAATCGACGAAAAAGGCAATTTCATCATCGATTATTCCATCTATGATGCCAAAAAGGCGGGCTTTGACCGCGTCATCTTCCTCATCAAAGAAGAAAACCGCGAAATCTTCGAATCGACCGTTGGCAAACGCGTTGCCAACGCCATCGAAGTCGCATACGCATATCAGAAACTCGAAATTGTTCCCGAAGGCTACAAGATGCCAGCCGATCGCGTCAAACCATTGGGCACCGCTCAAGCGATCTATTGCGCCAAAGACGTAATCCGTGACAATTTCCTCATCATCAATTCCGATGATTTCTATGGCTATGATGCATTCCGCGTCGCAGCCGAATTCCTCCGCGGCCTGAAAAAGAACAGCGTTGGTCAATATGGCAACATCGCCTACTACGCCAAGAACACCTTAACCAAAAACGGCTCAGTCAAACGCGGCGTCTTGCTATTCGACGAGAATCACAACCTCAATGGCCTAGTCGAATCCAAAATCGAATGGCGCGGCAATGACATCTATTCCTGCCCGCTCGAAGAATCCGAGATGAAGCCTCTCGATCACAATGCGCTCGTCTCGATGAACATGTTTGCGTTCACCAAAGACATCATCGATCGCTTAGAAGAAGGATTCGCTCCGTTCCTCGACGCTAACAAAGATAACCTCAATTCCTGCGAGTATCTCATTCCGACCGTCGTCGATGAACTCATCAAAGACGGCAAAGCGACCTGCAAGGTCCTATCGACCGACGCAGTGTGGTATGGCGTCACGTATCGTGAGGATAAACCGGAAGTCGTTTCTTCCCTTGCTGCCTTGGTGAAGAAGGGCGAATACCCCTCTGACAGGTTCTAAATCGCCAATCAAAACTCTACCGCCTTTAGCGTCAAAGGCGGTTTTCTTTTTCTAAGCAAACCAAATAACACCTGTCCGACGGTTCATTCAGCATAACGCGTTCCCCGGAAATCAGATCCACCGCTTCTCCGAGGAAGCAAGAAGGAAGCGTGCCCTGCATTGGGCAATGGAAATAGTAATGCTTCCCCAAAGATGAAAACGCAAAGGAAAAGCCATCGGGATCCGACTCAATAAAGCGAATGGATTCCATGGCAGAGAACAGCGGGTTCTTCTTCAAGGCAATCAGCTTTTTGAAAAAGGAAAATGCATGCATGTCCCCCATGTTTTTATCAATGGGATCCTTTTCGAACAGCGGAACATCCTTCGAAATCAAATACTCTTCCCCGGCGTAAACAAATGGCATCCCAGGGAAAACAAACGAAAACGCGATCAGGTTCCAAAGACGCTGGTCTCCTTTATCAAAGTAAGAAGCGATGCGATGCGTATCGTGATTCTCTAAAGCCGATATCTTGATTCGGCCAGGCAAGCTTGCGACTTGATCCATCAGGTCTTGCTTCACTCCAGACAAAGGCATTTCGCCTCGAAGATACCTTTCCAAGTCGCGGAACCAGTTGTAGTTATAAGTCGCATCAAACGTCGGGTAGAGGTTTTTGTCATCGGTATTGTGTAAACCCAATGTCGCGACATATCGTGCGAAATCAGGATCAATCGATTCCGATAGGAAGAAGATATCGTTGCCCAAGCGCTTTCTTGCTTTTTCAAACAGAGACAAAGGAATCAAAGAGGCTACATCGAATCGAAATCCGTCTATGCCCAGCCCTCGCCAATAAGCCAAAACATCAACCAAATAGTCCTGGACGTCTTCTCTGCCTGTTTCCAAATCGCAAACATCGCTCCAATCGCCGACGCGATTACCGATTTGCCCATTTTCTCGATAATAGAATTCCGGATGTTCATCAAGCAAAACGCTGTCTCGAGCCGTATGGTTAAAGACCATATCCATGATGACCTGCAATCCCAACTCATGGGCATGATCTATCAGCTGCAAGAAGTCTTCTTTATTCCCCAGATCTGGCGATATCTCATAATAGTCACGGACAGAATAAGGGGACCCGTATGTGCCTTTTCGGCCATTTTCGCCAATAGGATGGATAGGCATTAAATACAAAATATCGATCCCTAGATCCTTGATCCTCTCCAAATCGGCATCCAAAGAACGCAAGTCACCCTTCGGCGAATAATTGCGTACGAAGACTTGATAAATCGTCTTGTTTGCGAGTTCCATTTGGTTTTTGCCTCCGTACCAATATAGCGCAATCACTCGAGCAAATTAATAAATTGCTGCAAATGCATGAATATATGCTCGTGCGCCCTTGCGTTCGGGAGGAAACTGTTTTATCCTAAATAAGCCATTTTACGAAAAAACTGACTAAAGGAATTTTCGCACGACCTTAGTTTATGAACCCCGTCTTGGATTATCTGCTAAGAAACTTCTTCCTACTTTGCATCTCGTTCGGAGTTATTTTCATGGTGCTCCGCAACTACAGGGCGAGGAAAGTGGATATTTTGATGCCGATTCTCATTGTTTCGGTCACAATTTTGCTCGGAATCGTCTATACGATAGAAATCAACGCCGCCAAGAATCCCGATTTATTGTTCCTTGCCACGTTCTGCTACTTCTTCGGATTTGTCTTAAGGCCTTTGGTTCTGTTCTTCTTTATGGCTATGACCATAAAACAAAAAATCGCCCTCCGCATCGGAGCCGGGCTCATCATCCTCAACGCCCTCATCTACTCTACGTCGCTGTTCATCTTCAACGAGAATATTTCCCATTTGGTTCTCTGGTATGAAGTAACCACGAAGGGTGACGTCACATACCTTGAGCCGGAAAGGGGCGTTTTGTATTTCTCTTCATACATCATCGTCGGCATCATGCTTATCTATTTCCTCTTCGTGGCCGTTGGATCTTTGAGAGGGCCTAGAAGGTTTGACGCCGTGTCCAGCTTGATTTGCGTTGCTTTCATCGGCTTTGCGGTTTTGATTGAGAGCCTTTCGCTCACAAACGACTTATTGAATACCACCATTGCTATTGCGTGCTTGTTCTACATCGTGCACTTGTACCAGCAAGCGTCTATGCGCGACGGTTTGACGGGCTTGTTTGACCGAAAGACGCTCTACGGCGACCTTGAGAAATTAGGCAATCGCGTTACCGGCGTCATCCTCGTGGATATGAACTTGCTTAAGCGCATCAACGATACATATGGCCATCAAGCCGGGGACCGTGCCATTCTGAAGATTGCGGAAGTCCTTAAAGAATGCGAAGAGACCTCAACGATGTTTGCCTATCGCATGGGCGGCGATGAGTTCTTGATTCTTTCCATCAGCACAAAGGAAAACGCGCTCGAAGAAACCGCCGCGCGCATCAGAGAGGAAATGGGAAAAACCGAATACAGCGTTTCAATCGGCTATGCAAATCAGTCTCACGAACAGGCTAAAACCCATTCTGAATTGATCAGCGCCGCAGAAAAGATGATGTACGCAGACAAAGCTGAGTTCTATCGCAAGTCTGGTATTGAAAGACGCAAAGTTTAATGTGAATATCAACGCACGTCCCCTCTATCTTTATTAAAGGAGCCCTCGCATGAAACTCGTTGGAAGAATCGTCATGATTGCGGTTGCGATCATCTGCTTCGCCGTTAACATCCCTATCTTAATGAACGGTCTTAAGGCCGTGCAAGAAGCCGGATGGTCGTTCGAAACTTTTTTGGACAACACCAAAATCCTGATTTCCCTCATCAGTTCCGTCTTCTATCTTGTCGTCGGCGTCGCCGCTGCCTTGGCGGCAATTACCGGCCATGTCGGCTTCTGGATGTTCTTCTTATCCGTGGTGGGCATCGCCTTGGCAATCTGGTATTGCGTCGACGGCTTCAAGAAGGGCACAATGACCGAAGTCGGAGACATCCTAAAACTAATTCCCGACTTTGGCATCCCACTGCTATATGCAGTTGGCACCGTCTTCCTAAAGCTTGGAAGAAAATAAGCACAATAAAACCCGAGGCCAGCGTCATAGATGCGGGCCTCGGGTTTTTCAATTATTCGGAAAGCGGATTGAAAAGAAATATTGAGCCATCTGCTCCGGAGTTTCTTTCCTATCCTCAACGATATAGCTCCTCAGCAACCCAACGAAGGTGCCCAAAAGAACGGAAACGCCAACTTCCTTCGGAACGGATGGGGCAAAGGAAGGGGACATCGAGTACACCGCTTCCATCAATGGGGTCGCCACTTTATTTAAAGTCTCCGCAAACAAATGCGAGGCTGAGGAAGTGAAAATCGCTTTAATCAGATCCCTGTCCTCGCTGAAATGACAAAAAGTGTGTTCAACTATATCGCGATACGCAAAGGCGGGAGACGAGGAAAAATCATGCCCTTTCTCGCTTGTAAGATGATTAGAGAATACGTGCGCGAATATGTGGTCCGCAATGCCAATCAGGACATCGTCCTTGCTTTTGTAATGGCTATAAAACGTCGATCTCGCTACGCCTGACTCCGATATGATGTCGGATACGTTGATAGTCGAATAGTCTTGCCGTTGGATCAATCTTTCCAGTGCCCGGTTTATTGATTCCCTGGACTTCTCTTCGTTTCTGCTCATGTTACATATTATAGTCAAATTATAGTCAAACGAGACACAATGTTCGAATTTTTTGCAGTAATTGTTCATTTAATTTCGAACAAAATCAAGCATTTTGTTTGTTTATGAATAATGGATTTAGTATAATAAAACCATGTCAGAACGCAGTTCCGCCTTCGAAGAAAAAACTCGTTTCGCAAAAAGCAAAAGATTCAAGATCCTATTTTTGGTTTCCCTGTTTATCCTATGCCTAATCGTTGCGTTTTTGGCATTACTAGTTGGACCAAGCGGGCTCAAAGCCAGCGAAGCCCTGCCAGCCTTGTTCGGGCAAGGGGACCCCACCGCTGTTCGCATCGTCCAAAGCATAAGGATTCCACGAATTTTGGCAGGTCTAATCGCCGGCGCGGCTTTATCTCTTGCTGGGCTCATAATGCAGACGACGCTTGGCAACGAAATGGCATCGCCTTCAACATTGGGCGTAAGCAACGCAGCCATTTTTGGCGCGAACCTTTCCATCATAGTTTTCTCAGGGGGAATGCTGCACACCGGAAACAACCCAGCGAATATCACGACTTCCATAAACCCTTATTTCGCATCCGCAACAGCTTTTATCATGGCGATGCTTTCGGTACTGCTTATCCTTGGCTTATCGACGATTCGCCGTTTCGCTCCAGGCGTGGTAGTTCTGGCAGGCATCGCGATAGGCGCTGTTTGGACTGGCCTAACAACCCTTATTCAATTCTTTGCAACCGATGTCGGATTAAACGCCGCAGTCATTTGGTCCTTTGGCGATTTGGGGCGAGCGACTTACACAGACTGCGCCATAATGGCGGTTGTCACGATTGGCTGTTTGGTTTTCTTTGCAATCTTCTCTTGGCGTTATAACGCTTTGCTAGCAGGAGAAGGCTATGCCAAAAGCATTGGGGTCAAAGTTGAGATGCTGCGGTTTGCATCGTTGCTCCTTGCATCGCTTTTGACAGCCGTATCCATATCGCGTCTTGGCGCGATTGGCTTCATAGGAATAATCTGCCCACACGCTGTGAGGAGAATCATCGGGAACGATCATAGGTACCTGATTCCAGGAAGCTTCTTGTGCGGTTCATTGCTACTGCTGCTAAGCGACACCGTTGGGCGTACTATCGGAGGCGGGGCATCCGTTCCCGTTGGAGCCGTCACCGCCCTGATTGGAGCGCCGTTCTTCTTATACCTTGTCTTTGCGCGAAAGGAGTCCGCTTATGTTAGAGGTTAAGGGATTCCGTGTCGGATATAGCCGCGGCAAGGATGTGGTTCCAGGAGCAAACCTTTCCATAGAAAAAGGAAAGATCGCCGTTTTGCTTGGGCCAAATGGTTCTGGAAAATCCACGTTGTTAAAAGCGATTGCCGGAAGCATAAAAGTACGCGCCGGAGAATTGCTGTTTGATGGGCAGGATATTTCCAAAAACCGCGCAAAAACCATTTCATATGTTCCGCAAGCCGCCCTTTTGCCATGCCTTTCTGTGTTTGACACCGTCTTGTCAGGGAGGATGCCCATATTCGGCTTCCATAGCAGTAAATCCGATGAAGAAGCCACATGGAAAGTCCTTCGTTCATTGGGCCTAGAGCAGTTTGCGATGCGCAACGCGAATGAGCTGTCTGGAGGCGAAATGCAGCTCGTCATGATCGCAAGAGCGCTATGCAGCTCACCAAAGGTCATCCTTTTCGATGAGCCAACGGCAAACTTGGACATCGCAAACGCATTGCTCGTCCGCAAGACGTTAAAAAACCTTGCGGAGCAGGAAGGGCTAACGCTGCTGATTGCGTTGCATGACATTTCATACGCCTTGAATCTCGGCGACGAATTCTTTGGAATAAAAAACGGCGAAATCGCTTTCCATTTAGATAAGGGGCAGATAACGCCCGAATCGCTTGAAACCCTGTACGGGGCAAAACCAAATCTAGTTAATATCGGCGGCGAAATAGCCGTCCATTTTGGAGGAAATATATGAAAAAATACCTTTTTGCCATCAGCGCATTAGCGCTCCTTGTTTCTTGCGGAGGCCCGGCGTCTTCCGCCGAACCCCAAACGCAGGAATTAGAGATCACGGATGCGAATGGCCGGAAAGTGACTGTGACCCCAGGGAACTATTCCAAGATCGTTTGCATTGGCGCAGGCGCATTGCGCATGTATTCATATGTAGCCACAACGTCCCTTCTGGCCGGCGTTGAGGATATCGACAACCCAGAAGCGGCTGGGCGTCCCGCCATGTTCGATGGGGTCGCAAGACCATACTTCATTGTGAATTCAAATGATTACAAACAACTTCCGTCCTGCGGCAAAGGCGGACCGCAAGCACAAGCCGCAGAGGCCGAAAGCATTCTCGCTTGCAGGCCCGATCTTGTCATCAGCGAATACGAGAATGTCGATGACGCGAATCGCCTCCAACAGCAGTTGGGAGTGCCCGTTATCACTTTGAAATACGGATCCAAAGGAGTTTTCGACGAGAACGCCTGGAATTCAATTCGCCTGATTGGCAAGGTCGTGGGCAAAGAGCAAAAAGCAGAAACCCTGATCAGCTACATAACCCAAGCGAAAGCCGATATAGAGAAAAGAACGGCGAATTTGTCCTCCGACAAAAAGGCTTACATCTGCGGACTAGGTCAATGGGGAACCACCACTCACCTATGGTCCGCCAAGAATTATGAGCCTTTCAACATAGCGCACATCACCAACGTATGCGATGGCGTTTTGCAGAATCCCGGAATCCAAAAGCTAGAAGAGGAAGTCTTCACCTCCATTTCTAGCCAAATCGACGTCATGATTCTCGATGCTGCAGCCATTAAAAACATCAAGCCCCTGTACAAGGAAAACCCGAACATGTTCGATGGCGTCAAAGCATGGCAAAACGGCGAAGTATACCTTCAAATGGCGTATAACGCATATTACACGAACCTCGAGCTTGCATTGGCCAATACCTACTTTGGGGCTAAAGCCATCTATCCAGAGGCTTTTGCCGATGTCGATATGAAGGCGAAGTTGAATGAAATCACCAACGCCTTCCTAGGAAAAGCCATAGCAGACGAAATCTATTCTTACCCCCACAGCTTTGGCGGCTACCAAAAAATAAACACGAGTACCTTTTTCAATGAGTAAAGTCGCAGAGTTTTTTTCAAGCATAGCCGAAAAATGGGATTCGATGGAGACAACCCCTTCATCGAAAATCGATGCCCTTTTAGCCCGCTGCGATATAAAAGAAGGGGACCGTGTATTGGATTTGGCATGTGGCACAGGCATTATCACAGGAAAACTGATCAGCTTGTCGCAGAGAGAAGTCATCGCTTTGGACATCGCGCCAAAGATGATTGAAATAGCCAAGGCAAAATACATTGAGGAGCCACTAGCAACATTCGTCGTAGGAGATTTTCAAACCGTTCAATTTCCTGAAAGGTTCGACAAAATAATCATCTACAACGCCTACCCGCACTTCATTGATAAAGGCGCATTTCGCAATGCTTTGCTGAGATGCTTGAAGCCCGAGGGAGAATTCGCAATCATCCACTCTTTGTCGCGCCAAGCGTTAGACGGCCATCACCATGGCATTGAGTCAATCTCGCGCTCTCTCCTTCCGGTTAAGGAGGAGGCGTCGTTCTACCAAAGCGATTTCTTAATCCTTGATGCCGAGGAAGACGATACTCACTATCTCATTCGCGCTAAAAAGAAATAATCCTCGATGGTCTATATTTGCTTTTCCCGCGGCAATTATATAATGGATAAGAATAGAGAGGTTTTCCTATGTCGAAGAACAAAGAAATGATCAAAGCGCTTGCTGCAACGATTTTGGGCGTCCTGCTCATCTTCCTTTCCATCAATTACTTCACGTACGCCGGCCCAGCAATCGCCATCGGCGTATTCGCCCTGTTAGGCGGATTGTTCAATGTGGCAGGCGGACTGGCGAACCTATTCGGGTTCGCAGGGAAAATCCCGATGCTGCCTCTGATTCTCATGATTGGGATTCCCTCATCCTTCTTGGCTTTCTACTTCACCGTCGATTTAATCACCATCATCAATAGTTATAACAGTCTGGCTCCGATCGGATGGATTGAGCTTATCGTCTCTCTTGCGGTCGAATTAGGCGCAATGACATTTATCGTCTTATCCCTATTCCTTGAAAAGAAAGAATTCTCTCTTCTAAAGTTTGCCTTCATCAGCGTGTTCCTCGCTTTCTTGGTTATCAGAATGATCTTCGCGCTTAACGGCACGACCTATGATATTGGCGATATTGGAATCCTAGACCTCTCATTCGCCGTTCTGTTTGGCATCATCGCTTTCGAAAAGCCAGACATCAGGAAGCAGGAAGCCGAAACTCCAAAGGAAGAGCTCGGGGAAGAAGACATCGACCAAGGCGAACCGGAAGCGCCGTCGGAACAGGTCTTGGAATCGGAGCCGGAAACATTCCAGGACGACAGCATCCAGGAACCCCAAGAACCTGCTGAAGCATAATACAAACTCAATAGCAAAAGGCTCGCAGACCGCGAGCCTTTTCATCTTGAAAACAAATACAGGGGTCGATTATTTTCCGTAATAGGAAGCGACCGTTTGCTTCTTTTTCGCCATGTAGGACTGAACGATGCTTTCTTCGGAGTCATAGCCTTCCGGAGCGTGGTCGCTCACTTTTTGGTAATTGGCGAATTCAAGAACGCCCGCGCTTATGAACGATTGGATATAACTATCGTATCGGTTTACATATCCATCGATAGAGTATGCGTGCTCATTGGAATCGCTGAAGATGGTGTTGTAATAGATATTTGTATCGATGGCATTTCCGCTTAGATCCGTTCTGCGGTTGGGCTTGTAGGACGCCACATCGCGCCCCTCATCCAGCCCTAGGCACCAGTCCCAATCGTACGGGATGTAAATCGCTTTGCCGTTTGAAGGCAAGAAATAAATGTAATAGTTGTTCGCATTGTTCCTTTGGTCATCGAAGTTCCCAAATAGATAAGACAGAGCCTCAAAGCGCAGGAACTCGTCGACATCCAAAACCGATTCCAAATACTGTTGGCTTTGTTTCTTGTAGCGGATATTCCACATGGCATTGATGAAATTCACCATCGAGGAGAAATCGCTTCCCTCGCCAGCGCTGTCGTTGGTTTTCAAATCATAGGAAGGAAAATATAGGTTATAGCAATTCTTGACGCCGATTTTCCCATGCTCGACTCGCGTGCCTTTTGTCAATCCGTCTGCGTCGGTGTCGCGGGTGACGGCATTGTCTCTTGCCAAATTGGCTTTGCCCATGACGCCATAAGTGCATTTGTATAAGTCGCCCTGAGCCTCTTCTTTCCCAAGGTTTTTCTTCAAGAATTCTTTGTCGATGTTCTCGATCACTTCATAAACGGCATCCATGGTAGAAATGCCGTTCGTGATCTGAAGCGAGCAATAGTTTGCGTGAGGCGCAAGGATTCCTTGCTCCCTGAAACTGCGGTAAACATAGATTTCCTGGCCGTTGCAACCTCTGTTGCGCGGCATGAACTTCAAATCGAGTTTTTCTAGCCCGCGGTAGTTTCTATCCTTTCTAGCTTTTCGGCCAGAGGAATCATTCGTCCAATCATGCTTAAACTGGGTAAATTGCGAAAGATCGTATAGCTCGTCATCGAAAGTGGCCTTGAAGGAAACCTTGAGATTGCATAGATCCGTTATTTGGTTGTCATGGACGATTTCCTTTCTGGACCAATTGCCTTTCATGCGGACGCCCACTTCTTCGAAAGACGTCGATTCGCCGTTCAGATTCATAGTCACCGTCGCCGGGAAATACACATCGCCCCACTTGCGGTCATCTTTGGCCCCGTACTCAGAAAGGGCGCTCAGCGATTCCGGAGTAAAAGACAATTGAATGGACAGGGCGCTATCCAACGAGAACATCTCCGTGATGGCCTGAGATTCTGGGAGTATTTGAATAGGAGAAGAGCCAGACCATGGAACGACGCTAGGAGAGGTCGTGGAAGCAACGGATGAGCTGGCATTTGAGCCAGGCTGGAAGGTCAGGGTGCATGAACTAAGCAATAGTCCGAGCAATGGAAATACGGTGCGTTTCATATGGGCATTATGGTAATCGTTTTCGTGTGCGGGCGCAAACAATCGTTAATCCAATCTAGTCAAATATGCATACACGTCCCTGCTCTTTTTGATGTCGAAAGCAAATAATTGAAGGCCTCGGATACGTCTAACAAACTCCCTATTTGATAATGACTTTTTATCGTTTACAATAATTTCTATGAAATTAAATCTCAATACTTGCCCTGTTTGTTGCGAGTCGCGGCTGACAAAGGTCGGCGATATTTTCAAATGCGATGTTTGCGGAGCCACGCTGACTCCGGATCGAGTCGAGGATTTCGAAACGATTTTCCAAAGATTGATGGATCAAGGGCAAGCGGTTGATTTGGGTAACCTTCGCAGACTGCTCCGCAACCAATTGGCGGCTGAGCATGTCGTCAGGCAGCACGTCATTGAAGCTTCCAGCAATATCCTTCGCATCATTCCAGACGACTTCCAGGCGGGTTTCTTCTTTTACTTCGCCAACAGAAAGGGAAGACGTCGTGAATACGAGGATTTCTTAAGGCGCAACGCCGAGAATCAATTAAGCGACTACCTCAAGAATCTCATCTATCCGTATTTGATCGACCGTTGCGATGCGAACCGCGGAACCATCAACGCGGTTAAAGCGTTCCTTGCCGCGCAAGGCGATATGGAAGCGCAGGAAGCGCGCTTAGAGCAGGCCCTTAAGCAAAGGGAAATCGACGAAGTGAACTACGCCGATGGAGAACGCGATTTGTTCATCTGCCACGCCCATGCCGATATCGACAAAATCCTGCCGATCATCAAATATCTCGAAGATACCGAGGCATTGCGCTGCTGGTATTCCGAGCGAAATCTCCCACCCGATTGCGATAATTACCGTGAGGAGATTACCAAAGCCATCGTCAGCTGCCGCGCTTTCGTCGTCTTCTCCTCCTATGACTGCCAACATTCCGCCGACGTCAAATGGGAGTTAAGCGTCGCGAAGGAAAAAGGAAAGAAAATCCGCATCGAATATCGTTTGGAGAATATTGAGAACTCCGCCACGTTCAAATACTTCTTCGACAACGGGCAGCAATGGATCAATGGCTTCGACGAAGATAGGGCCCCTGAAATCTCCGATCGTTTCGTCCGCGCCACCGAAGCCGCCACTTCCGTCACGAGCCGCGTCGTCGTTTCCGCGGTCTCCGACTTCGACATCAACCGCGTCCGCCTTTTGATTTTGAATGAGGATTTCGATTTGGCTTCTGCCGAAGTCGATAAGCTACTCGCCGTCGATATCCAGAACCCAATGCTTTGGAAATTGAAGCTCGACGCGCTTCTGCAAGGTGAGCAGGAACCATCCAACCGCGCTTTGAAGGCGCTTAAGATGCTTCTGCGCAACTCCGGCGAAAAGGCCGAAGATTATAAAAAGGAATATGCCTTCCTATTGGAAGAGCCTAAGCCAATTCCCGCTCCAGAGCCT
>CAMORJ010000014.1 GCA_946623775.1 uncultured Bacillota bacterium
AGAACGTGTATCGAAATTTAAAGAAAAGCAGACGATTCACATCAAATGAGACGCCGTTTTGTATACTGTGGTTTACACGTTGACCGTTATTTCATATCGAAAAGGTTTTCTAGCCGCTCTACTTTAAAACGGCAAAAGCATAAGCAAAAATAGTCCATTCAAAAGAGGCTAGACATGCATTTATAATCCGTAACCTACTTTTCGGTTTATGTTGTAGGTTACAAATTCAAAAGACCATTCAAATACTCAATTCGTTCGCGCAGGAAACGAATCAATTCATTCCGATCTCCTGGCGGTGGTAAAGGGACAGAGTCAATACAATCGGCCAATTGGGAATCCGAAAGATTGGGCATCGGATTCTCCCTCAGAATATCCAATGCGCCATCGGTATTTTGAAGGAAAGAAGTAAAGAGTTTGATCATGCCGTCAGACTTTGGATTAGCCGGCAAATTGTTCTGATATCCATAGAGGCAAAGATTATTGTCGAAATTTGGAGAAAGCGATAGAACACCACCGCTTTTTTTGTCTCTCATCAATCCATAATTTTCATTATGGCGATCAACATTGGCAATTAATGCATCAAAACGCATCAGTTCCAAATACTGTTTCAAAACATCTTTGCCAAAAGGCTTCAGGCCGGAATAAACGAATGCATAATCATCGTCTTCTCCAAGCAACGATACCATTGGTTCAAAATTCGCTTCTTCGGCAAAGTTCTTGCTGAAAACATACGGGGCATCATATCCGTATTCCGCCGTAGGCACTCCTAAAAGAAGAGCAAGGTGATATGCAAGCAATTCGGAAAACGCCTGCTCCACGGATTCGTTTTTATACAAGACCCAGTGGCCGTCAATCTTCCGCCACCCCTTCTCCAGTGATCCACGAGTAGTAAGCTCAGGCGTCAGATGAATCCCCTTCGGACTAAATACAAGCCTACCCATGAGAGATAGTTCTGCATATACGTCGTTTGCGAAACAAACATTCTTGTAGCGTAATTTAGAGTGTTTGGGTTTAAACCAATAGGTGTCTCCGATGGAGGCACCGTAGGCGTGCATCGCGACATGCTCGTCATCGGTCTCTACAATTCCTAGTGCTTTCTTCAATAACCTTGCATTCGTGCGGCTGGAGTCTAAAACCCTGCCAGATAGAAATGCCTCGATGGATTTTGTGCGTTTGACAATAAACGGGCATAGTCTCTCATCCATATTTACGAGTACGCCTTTGTCGAAGGATGCAACGACGCGGTCGCCGCTCATTAGAAAGCCATCAAAACTGCGCGCAGACTGCGATAATGAAGTTTTCCTCTTTGCTGACGATTCAATTTCCTTTATGCGTGCCAAAACCTGTCTTCGCTCAGCGATTTTCGCATATAGCCATTCAGTTTCATCAAGGTCAACATAATGGCTAACCAACTTTCCGTTTTCCTTATATTGATGATAAAAATATATCTTCCCGTGGATGGTCTTCTTAGAGATATAGCCCGAAGGAAGACTATTCAAACGTTGGTAAAGGTCGGAAATCTCGCTCATGGAAGAAGTATAAAATGATGTAACCTACTTTTCAATATATGTTAACCTACATTTATGTTTATGTTGTAGGTTACAAACCCAAAAAGGCGACCCATTATAGTGAAAATGCTTTTTTGGAGAAGGGGGTTGTATGCAAAAAGGCGACTGCGTGATGCAGTCGCCTTTTGCTATTTCGGATAAGCTTAATCTTCCTGATCGGGACGATCGTGCTTTTCGATGTATTGGCCTTTGACCAAGCGCATCGCATCCAAGACGGAGAAGCCGTCGGTGTATTCGTCGAGCTGTTCCTGAGTGTATAGACCAGTGCCAGCGGGAATGAGTTTGCCGGTGATGACATTCTCCTTCAAGCCATGGAGGTTGTCCCTCTTCGCCTTGATGGCGGCGTCGGTGAGGACGCGGGTGGTTTCCTGGAAGGAAGCCGCAGAGAGGAACGAATCGGTCTCCAAGGCAGCTTTGGTGATGCCGAGGACGAGAGGCTGGGCAAGGGCAGGACGCTTGCCTTGGAGCAACGCCTGGCCGTTTTCGACGGTGAAGCGTTCCAAGGAGACGCGGGTGCCGGGAAGCATCGAGGTATCCCCGCCTTCGATGACGACGACTTTGCGAAGCATCTGGCGGATGATGATCTCAAGGTGCTTATCGGAGATGCCGATGCCTTGAGCGGCATAGACCTTCTGAATCTCTTTGATCATGTAGACCTCGAGCTTCTCAGGGCTATTGGTGACTTCGAGCAACCTCTTCGGGTTGATCGCGCCGTCGGAGATCTTTCCGCCGGCCTCGACGCGGTCGCCTTCGTTGACCCTTAGGCGCGAGCCATAGGGGGTGAGATAGGTCTTTTCTTCGAGGTCGTTGGCGATGATGACTTCGTGACGGTCGCCTTGGGCGACGATGGAACGGACAACGCCGTCGATTTCGGAGATGAGCGCTTCGCCCTTGGGGTTACGCGCTTCGACGAGCTCTTGGACACGAGGCAAACCTTGCGTGATGTCGGTGCCCGCCATACCGCCGGTATGGAAGACTCGCATCGTGAGCTGGGTGCCAGGTTCGCCGATGGACTGAGCGGCCATGATGCCAACTGCTTCGCCAAGGGCGACGAGCTTGCCGGTGGCCATGTTGAGGCCATAGCACTTCTGGCAGACGCCATCGTGGGTGCGGCAGGTGAAGATCGAGCGGATCTCGACTTCCTTGATGCCGGCTTTCTCCACGCGGGCAGCCATTTCCTCGGTGATGAGGGTATCGCCGGGGATGAGGACTTCGCCAGAGGCGGGATCGATGACATCGTGCATCGAGAAGCGGCCGATGAGGCGCTCCTTGAGGGTGCGGATGATCTGATCGCGGTTGGTGTCGCGGATCTCGCGGACCACGAAGCCGTGGTCGCAGTGGCAATCGTCCTCGCGGACGATGACATCTTGAGAAACGTCGACGAGACGGCGGGTAAGATAGCCAGAGTCGGCGGTCTTAAGAGCCGTATCAGCGGAACCCTTACGGGCGCCGTGGGTGTTGATGAAGAATTCGCTGACCTTCATGCCTTGACGGTAGGAGGAGACTATAGGCAACTCGATTTCCTCGTTCTTCGGGTTGGCGACGAGGCCTTTCATGCCGATCAACTGCTTGAAGTTGTCGACGGAGCCACGAGATCCGGAGTCGGCCATGATGACCAACGGGTTGCGCTTGTTCTCTTCCATCTGGCGCTGGACGAGGGTCGCGACGTCAGCGGTGACGGCTTTCCAAATGGCGACGATCTTCTTATGGCGCTCCTCACGGGTGAGGTAGCCTTTGCGGAAGAACTTCTCCACTTCTTCGACCTGCAGGTTGCCCTGATGGACGTGCTCTTCCTTGCCTTCGACGTCGTTGATATCCGAGATGGAGACGGTGACGGCGGAGACCATAGAGTAGCGGAAGCCTTGGTCTTTGATCTTGTCGAGGACCGCGGAGGTCTTCGAGGTGCCATACTGGCGGAAGATCATGTCGATGAGAGGTCCAAGCTGCTTCTTGCCGATGGCTTTCTTAAGCGGCAAAGTCGCGATGTACTGGGCAATCGGGGATGGAGCGCCTTCGGAGGCGTCGAGCTTGTCGCCAAGCTTGGCCACCACATCTTCGGGGCTCACGAACCACGAGACCATATCCTCGATGGAGGCATCGGGTTTGTCGTTGATGTATTTGAAGTCGTCGGGGAAGACGTCGTTGAAGATGATTTTGCCGACCGAGGTGATGAGGTATTTGTTCTCGATGCCCTCGGGGAAGTTGCCTTCAGCAACCTCATTGGCGAGCCATTCGTCTTTGTGGATGGCTTTGGCGGGGATGGCGATGCGGTTGTGCAGCGACACGGCGCCGGTTTCATAGGCGAGGCGGACTTCGTCGGTGGAGACGAAGACTTTGCCTTCCATGAGGGCGAAGCGCTCATCGGCTTCGGCCATGTTGAGGAGCTCTTTGCGCTCTTCGACGGCGACGCCGGTGAGTTCTTCGAGCTTCTCTTTCGCGCGGAGTTCTTCGGCGCGATCATGGAAGTCTTGCCTGGATTCTTCGGTGGTGAGGTGGAAGTTGCCGAGGATCATGTCCTGAGAAGGAATGACGATGGCCTTGCCATCCTTCGGGCCGAGGATGTTGTTGGAAGCGAGCATGAGCTCCACCGCTTCTCTCTGCGCGGCTCTTCCTAGCGGAACGTGGACGGCCATCTGGTCGCCATCGAAGTCGGCGTTGAATCCAGGGCAGACGAGCGGATGCAAGCGGATGGCGCGGCCATCGACGAGCTTCGGCTGGAAGGCCTGGATGGAGAGACGGTGAAGGGTCGGGGCGCGGTTGAGGAGCACGGGGTGCTCGGAGATGATGCGCTCGACGATATCGAACACGATCGGATCGTAACGGTCGATGATTTTGTCAGCCGCTTTGTGGGCGGAGACGATCTTCTCGCGGATTAGAACGGCGGCGATGAACGGACGGAGCAGCTGGACGGCCATTTCGCGGGGAAGTCCGCACTGGTACATCCTGAGGTCCGGTCCAACCGCGATGACGGAACGTCCGGAATAGTCGACGCGTTTGCCGAGAAGGTTCTGACGGAAGCGTCCGGGCTTGCCCTTAAGTCCCGCGGAGAGGGACTTAAGCGGACGGCCGGACGGGCCGGTGACGGCTTTGCCGCGGCGGCCGTTGTCGATTAAGGCATCGACGGCTTCCTGAAGCATACGCTTTTCGTTCATCAAGATGACGTAAGGCGCGCTCATGTCGATCAATCTCTTAAGACGGGTGTTGCGCGAGATGACGCGGCGATACAGATCGTTGAGGTCGCTCGCGGCGAAACGTCCGCCGTCGAGGGCGAGCATCGGACGGAGATCGGGTGGGATGACGGGGATGACGTCAAGGACCATCCATTCCGGCTTCTGCCCGGATTCGCGGAAGGCCGAGATGACTTCAAGGCGCTTGGCGAGCTTGACGCGGGCCTGGCCCTTGGATTCGCGGAGTTCTTCCGAGATGGCGGCGAATTCTTTGTCGAGATCGACTTCGTGGAGCAATCTCTTGATGGCATCGGCGCCCTCGCCGAATTCAGCGCCGGTGAAGGCGGAGATGAAGGCGGCGGAGGTGAAGAAGTCGAAGGTCTCCTGAGGATTCTGCATCCTGGCGATGAGCTCATCGGCTCTTTCATCGGCCGAGCTGCCGGCCTCGATGAGGCCTTGGTTGCGGATATCGTTGATGGCGTCGACGAATTTGACACGTGCGACGGACTCGGAGAGGTAATCCTTGTATTGGAGGACTTGGCTCTTGCCGGGGTTCAAGACGATATGGGCAGCGAAGTAGATGACGTCCTCGAGTTGCTTCGGGGTGACGTCAAGGACGAGTCCCATGCGGGATGGGATCGATTTGAGGTACCAGATGTGGGCGCAGGGGGAGACGAGCTCGATGTGGCCCATCCTCTCGCGGCGGAATTCTTTCGAGATGACCTCGACTCCGCACTTCTCGCAGGTGATGCCCTGATAACGGATCTTCTTGTATTTGCCGCAATGGCATTCGTAGTCCTTGGCAGGACCGAAGATCTTCTCGCAGAACAAGCCGCCCATTTCGGGTTTCTGGCTGCGATAGTTGATGGTTTCGGCGCGGGTGACCTCGCCATGGCTCCATGAACGGATGGTTTCGGGGGAGGCTAAGCCGACTTTGACGGCACCAAGGGTGTTGATGTCGAACAAGTCGTCATGACGCTTGGTAGGGAATTCTCTTTCAGACATTGTTGCTTACCTCCTTCTTTATTCTCCGATGCTCGAAGGGCCGGAACCGATGGTCAGGCCTTCTTCGGCGACGGCATCCTCAGCGATGGCGAGGGAATCGATCGCCACGGCGGCCGCCGGGTCGACCTCTTCCTCACGCGGGGACATGGCCGAGCGGATGGAGCTGTTGACGCGACGCTCCTCGATGAGGGAGGCTTTCGCGAGGGCATCCATGTCGATCGGGTTGCCTTGGTTGTCCAAGAGGGTGACGTTCATGCCCAAGCCCTTGAGTTCTTTGGTGAAGACCTTGAAGGCTTCGGGGATGCCAGGCAGCGGGATCTCGTTGCCTTTGATGATCGCTTCATAGGCCTTGCGGCGTCCGACGCGGTCATCGGATTTGATGGTGAGCATCTCTTGGAGGGTATGGGCGGCGCCATAGGCTTCAAGGGCCCAGACTTCCATCTCACCGAACCTCTGGCCGCCGTTTTGGGCTTTGCCGCCGAGAGGCTGCTGGGTGACGAGGGAGTAAGGTCCGGTCGCGCGGGCATGTAGCTTATCGTCGACCATGTGGACCAATTTGATCATGTATTGGACGCCGACGGAGATGCGTTCGGAGAACGGTTCGCCGGTGCGGCCATCGTACAAGACGGTTTTGCCGTCAGCGGACAAGCCGGCCTTCTTCATGATGTCGAAGACCTCTTCGTTGCTGACGCCGTCGAATGCCGGGGTCGCAACGCGCATGTTCAGCTTGCGGCAGGCTAGACCTAGGTGGATTTCGAAGATCTGGCCGATATTCATACGGGAAGGAACGCCCATCGGGGAGAGCAGGATGTCGATTGGGGTGCCATCGGCTAGGAATGGCATATCCTCGACCGGCAAGATCTTGGAGATGACGCCCTTATTGCCGTGGCGGCCGGACATCTTGTCGCCTTCGGAGATCTTTCTCTTCTGGACGATGTAGACGCGGACGACCTCATTGACGCCGGCGGGAAGGGGATCTTTGTTCTTCCTGGAGAACACTTTGACGGCGTGGACGATGCCGGCTCCGCCGTGGGAGACGCGGAGGGAGGAATCCTTTCCTTCCCTGGTCTTCTCGGCGAAGATGGCCATCAATAGCTTCTCTTCGGGGGTGGGCTCGGTCTGTCCCTTCGGGGTGACTTTGCCGACCAAGATGTCGCCTTCTTTGACTTCGGCGCCCGGGATGATGATGCCCCTCTCGTCGAGGAAGGCTTTCGCCTCTTCGCCGACGTTGGGGATGTCGCGGGTGATTTCTTCGGCGCCGAGCTTGGTTTCACGGCACTCGATTTCGAACTTCTCGATGTGGATGGTGGTGAAGACATCGTCTTTGACCATGCGTTCGGACATGACGATGGCGTCTTCGTAGTTGTAGCCGTTCCAGGTCATGTAGGCGACGAGGATGTTCTGGCCCAACGCGAGTTCGCCGTTCCTCATGGCCGGGCCGTCTGCGATGATCTGGCCAGCGACGATCTTATCGCCGACTTTGACGATAGGAACCTGGTTGATGCAGGTGGCTTGGTTGGAACGCTCGAACTTCTGGAGATGGTAGATATGGATGCCTGATTTCTCCTTGACTTCGATGGTCTGGGAGTCGATCCTCTTGACCACGCCTTCGGCGTCTGCGACGACCGCTAAGCCGGAGTCTTTGGCGATGACGTGCTCCATGCCGGTGCCAACATAGGGGATGGACGGGCGGAGAAGCGGCAAGGCCTGACGCTGCATGTTCGCGCCCATCAACGCACGGGTGGCGTCGTCGTGGGCAAGGAATGGAATACAGGCGGCGGCGATGGAGACGACTTGCTTCGGCGAGACGTCGACGAAGCTGACAAGCGTTTTGGAGACGGCGACGTTGTCGTCATCGTGACGGGTGACGATTTCGTCGTCGAGGATTTCCTGAGCGAATTCGCCTTCCGGTGCATTGGGATCGAGTTTGGAAAGCGGGAACGCGTCGCCGAGGCGGATGTTGGCCTCGCCGATGTAGTGCCCTCTTTCGTCGTCGGCGGAGAGGTAGGCGCATTCGGTGGTGACGAATGCCTTGCCATCGACATGCTTGACGATGCGATACGGGGTCATGATGAAGCCGTATTCGTTGATCTTGGCATAGGTGGACAGGTTGTTGATAAGACCGATGTTCTGGCCTTCAGGGGATTCGATCGGGCAGATACGGCCATAATGGGTATAGTGGACGTCGCGCACTTCCATGGATGCGCGGTCGCGGGTAAGGCCGCCAGGGCCTAGAGCCGAGATACGGCGCTTATTGGTGAGCTCAGCAAGCGGGTTGGTCTGATCCATGAACTGCGAGAGCTGGCTGGAAGCGAAGAACTCGCGGATGGAAGAGGTCAGCGGACGGATGTTGATGAGCGACTGCGGGGTGACCGACTCCATGTCGGAGATGGACATCTTCTGCTGAACGGTCTTGCTCATCTTGGTCAAGCCGATGCGGAACTGGGTCTGGAGAAGCTCTCCGACGCAGCGGACGCGGCGGTTGCCGAGATGGTCGATATCGTCGGTGAATCCAAGACCATCTTGGATGTTGCAGAAGTAAGAGAAGCAAGCGACCATGTCCGAGATGGTGACGCGGGAGAGAGCAAGGCTCAAATCGGTGCCGATGATGGAGCAGACGCGCTCGCCGACCTTGTCGTTGGCGTAGACTTTGACGATATTGACTTTGGAATGGGTGTCGAGCTTGGTGTTGACGTTGAGCTCGACTTCGTGGGCTCCGTTCTCGAAGAATTCTTCGTCGCGGAGGGCCTGGACGTCTTCTTTGGAAAGGACATGGTCCTTGTTGAAGCGGATCTCGCCGTCGGCGGAGACAAGCGGCTCGGCCAAGACGCGGCCGGGAAGCCTCTCGTAGATGCCGAGCTTCTGGGCGTATTTGAAGCGCCCTGCCCTGCCGAGGTCATACCTCTTGTCGTCGAAGAACTTCTGGACGAGGAAGGTGATGACGCCGTCGGGGGTGACGGGCTCGCCGGGCTTCAGTTTCTGGAAGATATCGATGAGGGCGTCGGTGCCGTTTTTGATGGCGGCATCCTTTTTGATGGTGTCGCCCATCGCCTGGGAATCGCCGAACAAGCGGATGAGGTCCTCTTCTTTGTCGAGGCCGAGGGCCTTGAGCAAAGTGGTCGCCGGCATCTTCCTCTGACGGTCGATGCGGGTCCAAAGAAGCCCCTTGAGGTCGGACTCGAACTGGAGCCAGGTGCCGCGGGTCGGGATGATTTCGCCATTATAGAGATGGACGCCCGATTTGGTCGGGGTGTCTTGGAAATAGGCGCCCGGGGAACGGACGATCTGCGAGACGATGACGCGCTCGGCGCCGTTGACGATGAAGGTGCCGGATTCGGTCATCAAAGGCAAATCGCCCATGAAGACCTCGGCTTCCTTGATTTCGCCGGAGGCTTTGAAACGGAGGCGGAGAGTGACCTTCAGCTTGCTTGAATAAGTGAGGTCGCCGGCCTTGCATTCCAAGGGAGTCCACTTGGGTGGCTCAAGGCGGAAGGAGACGTAATCGATGAAGAGGGTCGAGGAATAGTTCTCGATCGGGAAGACTTCTTTTAATACGTCATGGATGCCCTTCTCGAGGAACCATTTGTAGGAATCGGTTTGGATTTCGACAAGATAGGGAAGCGCGAGGCGACCGGAGATTTTGGAGAAATCCAAACGGCCATTGATCCCGGCGGGATATGGATGGCCATTGGGATCCAGGTAGTCGGTGAAGGGTACGAAATTGTCTTCGATTGGCATGTGTTCTTTACTCCTTATTTTTTCGCGATGAGGATGCGGAATCCTTTCTTCGAGGCGACTTTGCTTACCTCTGGGAACAGCGTCCTGAGATAGGCCTCGCAGGATTCGGCGCCCTGCTTTTTGCGGATGACTAGGATCAATTGACCGCCTTGATGAAGATGGTCAATCGCGCCCGCGTACATCGCGTACGTGACCTTTTTACCCGCGCGAATAGGCGGGTTGGTCACGATGGTGGAGAATCGTTTTCCATCCAGAGACGCATACACGTCGCTTTCTAGGATGGTGACGTTGTTGGGGGTTAAGCCGAGGCTTGCGGCATTCTTCCGCGCGCATTCTAAGGCACGAAGATTGACATCGGCCAAAGTGACTTTGCGGTTATGATCGACGTCGGCGAGGACCAGCCCAATGGGCCCAATTCCGCAGCCGAGATCGAGTATTTCAGACCCAAGATCGGTCTTGGCGATGGTTTCAAGCAACAATCTACTACCATCATCAAGGCCATCTTTGGAGAATACCCCGGCATCGCTTACAAAGGTGTACTTTTTCTCGAAGATCGAGAAGGAATACGTAATGTCTTCGTGGGCAAGGTTTTCGACGTTATCGAAGTATTGCGGCATGCGAATCCATCCTCCTTTAAAGCGCAATAACCCCGCCCCGAAATGAATCGAGGCGGGTGTTATTAATGTGGTTTGAGTCGAAATTACTTAACTTCGACAGTGGCGCCGGCAGCTTCGAGTTGCTTCTTGAACTCTTCGCCTTCGACAGGAGAGACGTGCTCTTTGATGGCGGCGGGAAGGGCCTCGGTGAGCTTCTTGGCTTCCATCAAGGAGAGGCCGGTGATGGCGACGACGGCCTTGATGACCTGGAGCTTGCTGGCTCCGACGTCCTTCAAGAAGACAGAGACTTCGGACGGTCCCTTTTCGACGGGTCCTTCTTCCTCAGCGGGGGCGGCAGCGCCTCCGGAAACGACAGCGGCGGTGACTCCGAATTCGGCTTCGACGGCCTTGACTAGGTCGGCGAGTTCGAGGACGGAGAACTCTTTAAGAGAAGCAATGATCTCTTCGACAGTGAGCTTTGCCATGGTGATTTTCCTCCTTAGTTGGCAGCTGCCTCAGCGGCAGCGGGATTTTGTTTGTCGACGATCGCTTTGATGGTCGCGGCAAACTTCGTGATAGGTGCATTCAAGCACGATAGGAACATGGATAGTAATCCGTTCTTGTCCGGGAGTTTGCTGACGGCCTTGACTCCATCGGCATCGAGGACGCGTCCTTCGACGAGTCCGCCTTTGATGACGAGGTGCTCATGGGTGCGGGCAAACTTCACAAGAGCCTTCGGGCCGGTCGAGATCTCTTCAGAGAAGACAAACGCGTTCGGTCCATTGAGCAAATCGCCTAGGTCAGGGCGCTTCGTGTCTTCGAGGGCGCGGCGGACCATCGTGTTCTTGTAAACGACGAAGGTGGATTTCGCGGATTCGAGCGAGCGGCGGAGTTCCTGGAGTTCAGCGACGGTCAATCCTTGATAAGAGACGACGGTGAAGGACTGTGCGCCTTTGAGATTCTCATCAATCTCGGCGACGGTCTTCTTCTTTGCTTCTAGAACTTGCTGGTTCATGTTTCTACCTCCTTTCCTGGATATATGTGTGATGCTTCGTTATAACTAGTGGGTATTGTGAATTTTTCATAACCTCAGCAGGGTGGAACTTTTAAGGCACTTGCCCCCGGCTATCTTAGGTATAGGAAGCGGTTCACCAAATTTGGGTTTTCGCCGTAATTAGTTACGTCCGGCGAAGGTAACGTAGACCGCAGGGCCCATGGTGGTAGAGAGGGCGATGTTGCGGATGTAGGTGCCCTTGACGGTGCTCGGGCGGGCCTTGGCGATCGCGTCGACGACAGCTTCGAGGTTGTCGAGGAGGTCCTGCTCGGAGAAGGAGACTTTGGCGATCGGCATGGAGAGGTTGCCGTGCTTGTCGACACGGTAGGCGATTTTGCCGCGCTTGATGTCGGCGACAGCGCCTTTGACATCCATGGTGACGGTGCCGGTCTTGGGGTTAGGCATTAAGCCTTTGGGGCCGAGGACACGGCCCATTTTGCCGAGTTCGCCCATCATGTCCGGAGTAGCGACGATGACATCGAAGTCGAACCAGTTCTGAGTCCTGATCTTTTCGAGCATCTCGACGCCACCGAAGTATTCGGCGCCGGATTCTTTGGCTTCCTCAAGCTTGGTGTTGGTGACGACGAGAACCTTCTTGGTTTTGCCGTTGCCATGGGGAAGGGTGATGGTTCCGCGGATCAATTGATCGGCAAGGGTCGGATTGACGTTGAGGTTGAAGTTGATGTCGATGGAGGCGTCGAACTTGGTGACAGAGGTCTGTTTGACGACTTTGACAGCTTCTTCGAGGGAGTAGACCTTGGTGAGGTCGACTTTCTCAAGGATGGCGCGATAGGCCTTTCCGTATTTCTTCATGGTCTATGTCCTCCTTCCTCATGCATCGATGGCAATGCCCATTTGACGGCAGCTGCCAGCGACGATCTTCTTAGCGGCTTCGATGTCCTCGGTGTTGAGGTCAGGAAGCTTGTAGCGGGCGATTTCCTCGAGCTGCGCCTGGCTGATGTGGCCGACGATGGTCTTGGAATTGCCGCTGCCCTTTTCGATTCCGGCGGCTTTCAGTATGAGGCCGGCGACAGGGCTGGTTTTGATGACGAAGTCGTAGGACTTGTCTTCGTAGGCGGTGATGATGACTGGAACGATCTGTCCGCGCCTGTCACCGGTCTTCGCATTGAAGTCGGTGCAGAACTTGGCCATGTTGACGCCAGCAGAAGCTAGCTTCGGTCCAGGATGGGCGTCCCCGCCAGGGAGTTCCATCTTAAGAACTTTGACGATTCTTTTCTTCATGGTGTTCCTCCTTAGGATTCATGTTGTGGTTTGCGGATCCTCGTCAAGGGATCCTCCCACTGCGTGTGATGGACACGCGAGTGGAATAATACACGCGCATAAACATCCAAGTCAATAGTTTTTTTAAAAACCCGACCGAAGTCCAGTTTACAATCTGGTTTACGATCGGGTTATCTGGTTTACGGTTGACTACAATCTGGTTTAAGGTCCGTCGAATCTATTAATTAATGGCCTTCGGTTTAGCGAAACTCAGAAGCAAACTCGAGAGTATCATCGCCATCGCCAATCCGGTGTCAGCAAGCACTGCAACAAACAGCGGCAGGCTCCACGTTGCCATGGTTGCGGCGACAATAGACAGAATCATAACAATCGCTTTGATTGACAAAGAGAACACAATATTGAATATTGCTCTGTTCTTTGTCTTTTTGGCCACGCTGCGAACTTCGGAGACCTTATGCAAATCATCATTTAGAATCACGATGTCCGCATTCGCAATAGCAGCGTCGCTGCCTAGACCTCCCATGGCGATGCCAACATCAGCCAGAGCTAGCGACGGCGCATCGTTTATACCATCGCCGATGAAGGCCAGGCCTTTGCCTTTGTAGGATTCCAAAGCAGAGATTTTTTCTTCTGGCATTAGACCGCCGTGCCACTCATCAAGCCCGAGTTCGAGAGCTGTTTTTTCAACGGTTTCTGCCTTGTCGCCCGATAGCAAAATCGTTGTGATTTGCGAGGATTTCAAATCAGAAACCATTTGTTTTGCGGACTTTTTGACTTTATCGCTTAACGAAATGGAACCAATGAGCCTGCCATCATAGGCAACATAGATCGTGTTTTCCTGATCTTCGCCAAGGTCCTGGATTCCAGACTCCTTTAAGAAGGCATACTTGCCAACCAAGGCAATCTTGTTTTCGTAGGTTCCGCGGACGCCCATTCCCGATATTTCCACTGCGTCTTTGCAAGGAACCAAGTTTGACGAACCCGCATAGCTTACGATGGCTTTTGCAATCGGATGGGTAGACACGCTTTCAAGCGTTGCAGCAATTGTGATAAGCTCTTTCTCTAAAACGCCATAAGTTGACACTTTTGTAACGGAGAATTTTCCCTCCGTCAATGTGCCGGTTTTATCCATTGCGACATAAGCCAAATCATTCAACGTGTCGAAGTATTGGGCGCCTTTGACAAGCACGCCATGCTTCGATGCGAGTCCCAATCCAGAGAAGTATGCAAGCGGGACCGAGATAACAATCGCGCAGGGGCAGGAAACTACCAAGAAGCTTAAAGCACCATAGATGAACCTCGACCAAACCGAACCATCGCCGGGATTGATGATCAATGGTGGAATAACCGCCACCAAAATTGCTAGGCCCATGATGATTGGCGTATAGACCTTCGAGAAGCGGTCTATGAACCTGGTTGATTTGGATTTTCTTTCCGAAGAATTGATGATCAAATCCAAGAGCTTGGCGACCGTCGAATCTTCATAGGCCCTCTCGGCTCTGATTTGAATGGAGCCGCTGGACAAGATGCTTCCGGAATTGACTTTATCCCCCACGGTTTTGTGGACAGGATTGAATTCGCCAGTCAAAGAGGATTCGTCTATATCCCCCTCACCTTGGACAATGATGCCGTCGGCAAGCACTTTCATGCCGGCGCCGATAACCAAGACGTCTCCGACTTGGATTTCTTCTGCTTCCTTATCCACAACGTTCCCATTTTCGACGATACGTGCCATCTCTTTTCTTAAATCGATGGCTTTCGTGATCGAATCTTTAGACTTGTCTGCAGCAAGATCTTCAAATAGTTCGCCGATCTGGTATAGCAGCATGACGAGCACGCCTTCCATATATTCGTTGTGCTCAGGTCCATAAGCGCGCAGCGCAAACGCCCCCGCACTCGCCAAGAACATCAAGGCGCATTCATCAAAGAATTCATGTTCGATAAACAGATGTTTGAACATTTTGATGATGATGTCATAGGCGATTACCAAATAGGCCGCGCCCATGACAATCAAATTGACATACCAGGGGAAGTTGTCTTCGTTTAGCCAAAGCTTCCCAAGCAAAATCAAAGCGATCGTCACTCCAATGCGGATGCCGAATATCACATAGTCTTTTAAAGAACGTTCTTCCTCTTCTTCCATCGTTTTACTCCGTGACGTGTTCGTATACAACATCGAGCAATTTCATTACGTGTTCGTCGCTCAATGCGTAATAGACTTTCGTCTTTTCTTTTCTGGTGCTGACTAAATTCGCCTTGCGCAAAACCGTAAGCTGGTGGCTGACCAGTGACTGTGACGCACCCACTGCTTCCACGATTTCGGAGACATTTCTCTCCCCGTCGCTTAAGGCATACATGATCTTCAAACGAGTAGAATCGCTTGCGATATTCAGCATGTTTTCCATCTTGTCGATGATCTTATCGTTTGGAATCTGCGGCATCTTTCTACCTCCACAATATGAAGCGCTGTTCATATTTTCCAACATTATTATATGAATGATTTTTCATATTTCAACATAAAAAGAAAACTTCCGCCATAATCGACAAAAGTTCTTATTACAAGCTTACGCTTTCTATAGTTTGCCCATCCAGTGCCGAGATAAGCCTAATTCCCGACGGATCCAAAATGGCGTAGGAAGCAGAACCATCCCTGGGCAATGCAATGGAGCCTGGGCAGCATAGAATCCCGCCATCGCCGTTCTTATAAAGGGTCTTTCTATGCGTATGCCCGTAGAGAAATATCTTCTTGCCACATAAAGAGGACGCATAAGGGTAGTGTTGCATGTGAATCTCGTACCCATATGCAGTAATGACCCGGCTGATTGGCAAATCCATGTTCAGGCTATAACGGTCGGATGTGTAATCGCAATTGCCTTTAACAGGCAGAAAGCCAATGGGCAAAGTGGTCAATTTTAAACACACGTACCCGCTATCTTCGTCTCCAGCACCCCTTAAAACGTCGCCAAGCAAAAGGATGACATCGGGCTTCTCACGAGCCACGGCTTGCTCCAATAATTCCATCCCTCTCCTTGAGCCATGAAGATCGGCGACAATCAAATATGACATGAGCAAATTATAGGCGGTTCCTTTGGAATCCTGTATATTAATGCCATATGAAATTTGCTGAGAAATCTTTCGAAGAGCTGCAAGATGCCTTCCTCTATTGTGTAAGGGACTACCTGCACGACGATTTGCTGCCTGCATCCTTAGACGATGCCTATTACGTCTTGGGTGCAGCCGCGTTCCTTATCGATAACTTATTCGCAAAGGAAAACGCTGGTCTTGAAGTCACCCAAATCACCAAAAACAATCTCACGGGGTCCCTGGATCCAAAAAAACTGAGTTCTATGGCAACCAAAATTAGGCTTGCTTTGGAAGGCGAGGATTTCCAAAGAGGCAAGTCTCAATTCCGTGATTATTTGAATTGGATCACCGAATCTGAAGAAGTAATACAAGATGCCTATGCCGATATGGCAGGCCGCCTAGTCTTGGTTACAGCCGACGAATTAACGTCTATCGTTTGTTCCGACCTTCACCAAGTGGAACCGATGCGCATTGCAGAGTTGATGTTTATTGTTATGGGCTCGCGTTTTGATTTAATCTACCGCGAACACTTTGGGCCGAGATTCATGACGCTGAAATCAATAGCCTTCTTCTTAGATTTAGAAGACCAGGGCGAAAGAATTCGTTCTGAATTAGCAGATTAATACCACTGCTTGCTATAGCAAGATAAAGACGAAGAGAAGTCAGCGGCGTTCATCGTCCCAATCTCTTCTAGCAACGCAGCCGCGGTTTCGCGGTAGTTGTCTTCGAGCACCGCGTTGATTTGGTGGGATGGCATATAGTCGTAGTTTCTCGCAGCGTTTCGGTGCAGCACAACATAATCGGTCACTGCGATTGTATAGTATTGGTTTGATTGGAAGGTTATCCCGTTGGGGTTATACGCATACATACTGCCATAGGACAGTTCTTTGATGATATCCGTTCCGCTGCAAGTGGCGATTATGATTTCATTATCGAAAGGCAAGGCATTAAAAAGCTCAGCGTATGTGATTTGATAATTGCTCGCGTATAAGTTTGCTCTAGCATAGTTAGTTAAGCTCAAATCCACTACATGTCCCGCATCAATTGCCGCTTCATACATTCCGCGAGCCGCTAAATTTGATGCGTGTTCATATCTGCTGAACACGGTTCTATCCGCGTTTGCAAGCACTGGGCTGCCAGCCAAATCCGAAACCGATTTGTATTCGGATACCAAGGCCGCGATAGCATCGTCGGTATGTCCAGATGCATTTAGAGCCGTGGTGTAATCCTTCAATGTCGCCCCACTGGAATCGATGTCCAACCTTATCCTAGCAACGCTTTGTCCATATCCTTCTGTTTGGACAAAAGCCACCCCGTTCTCTGTCGTAGATTCGTTTTGGTGGCTATGGGCGCAGAAAACAGCATCGACATATCGCTTGCCGGAATAAGGCGAAACATTGGTGACGCCTGTGCCCAACAATTCGTTCTGCTCGCCATGATGACTAAGGACCACGGCATCGCACCCCTCATCCGTTCTCAGCGTATCAGAGAGGTTTTTGATGATTGATACAGGGTCTAGGAACGAATAGCTGTCCGAAAAAGTCGAGGTAATAGATGTGATTTGGTCGTATCCGATTGTGCCAATGATCCCAATCTTCCACCCGCATCTTTCTACAATGGAATACTCCTGGCAAAGATCGCTGGCAAAACCCAGCCTTTTCTTCGCGGACATATCGTAATGGTAGATATTGGCGCCTAGGAACGGGACGTGCTCTGCAAGCGCGGCATTCGTCTTTATAGGGGCATCGCCCCAATCAAATTCGTGATTTCCGAGAGTGAATGCGTCAAAACCGATTTCTTCCATGGCCAGCGAAAGCATTTCGCCCTTGTTATAACTGGATTCGATGTCGCCTTGGTACATATCGCCAGAATTGATAAGCACCGTGGAATCTCCTGAAACGAATTTCAGGTATCCCGATAGCGATTCAATACCGACTTTTCCGCCAGAAGGCAAAACAGCGCCGTGGAAATCATTTATTGCATAGAACTCTATAGTCGCAGGGTTTCGTTCATCGGAACCGCTTGCGCTGCTTTCTGAAGCGCTAGAAGCGGCAGAAGCAGAATGGGAGGGACTCGATATATCGTCGGAAGGGGTTTGATAGCTCGATGGCGATTCGACGCTGCTAGGGATTTGAGTATTGGATTCTCCACCGCTACTGGACGAAGAAATAGCGAAAGCGAAAGTGCACGAGGTACATAGCAGACTAGCAAGTAGCAAACCGATGTGCTTTTTCATCATAGCGAAAATTATATGTTTCACTCGCGTATGCCCGCAATGAAAATGCAAAAAATAATGGAGACATGTATCAAAAAAGCGCCACCCTTGAGTGCAGGAATGGCGTTTGTGGATTCTTAGATCTTTTCGATTTCGGAGAAGTCGACATCGACTGGGGTGGAACGTCCGAAGAAGACGGTTTCGACCCTGACGGCGCCAGACTCCTTGTCGATGGAGACGATCTTGCCTTCGGTTCCTTCCAAAGGTCCATGGATGACCTTGACGAGGTCGCCGACCGCATAGCGATCGTACATGGAATCGTCGACCATGCCCATTCTCTTAAGAACGGGCTCGATTTCTTCCCTGGTGACCGGGGTAGGCTTTTGTCCGCCGCCGGAAGAACCAGCGATACCGGTGACGCCCGGGGTGTTACGGACGATGTACCAGGATTGGTCGGTCATGACCATTTCGACGAAGATGTAACCGGGATAGAGGTTAACGGTCTTGGTCTTGCCGGTGGGGAGCCCATCCTTCAAAACGGGGACTTCCTGATCGCACACGAGCACGCGAAGGATGTAATCCTGCATGTTCATGGTGTTGATACGCTTGCGAAGGTTATCGGCGGTCTTCGCTTCGTGCATTGAGTACGTGGTGACGATGTACCACTGCTTATCGCCTAATTGAGCTGCCATCTTATTTGCCTCCTCCGAAAGCGTTCTTCAACTGCTGGATGATAGAGCCAGCGGTTAGGTCCTCTAAAGAGAGGAACAATGCCGCAAACGCGGCGATGACCACAACGACGATGATCGCGGGCACGAGTTCTTCGCGCTTAGGCCAGCGGATGCGCTTGCCTTCCTTGACAACTTCTTTGGTGTACTTGATCGGTGTCATAGGAACCTCCTTGGATTACTTGCTTTCTTTATGCAACGTATGCTTGTTGCAGTGCGGACAGAACTTCTTGATCTCAAATCTCTTGGCGCTGTCCTTGCGCTTGGTGATTGTGTAGTTGCGGTTGAGACATTCTTCGCAAATCAAAAACGTTTTTTCCCTACCCATAAGCTATCATCACTTTCAGCGTGGAAACTTTATAGCCATACGGACTCTTTGTCAATAGTCAATCGCGCGAAAATGCGCGTGCTTAAAAACACGCCCGCGTGGATTGACGGCGTGTGCGGTGTATGTACGTGGACTAGTCGTCCAGCTCTTCATCAAGCCCCGGCACGTCGAACATATCTTCTTCGCCTGCCGGGCTGCCGTCTGGATTGGCTTTGTGCACCACTTTCTTGGCCCACTCCCTGAATCTCTTCATAATCGTCTTTCCATAAGAAAACGATAGTCCCAGCTTTTTAGAAGCGGCTTTGATCCTGTATCCGAGGAGAATCAGCTTAGCCATCTCCACCGCTTTTGGCGGAATGTTGGCAGGCAGCATGCACAGTCTTTCTAGCGTCTCCGCGTAATTGACGAAAGCACGAGGATCAGAGGAAGACGACGCATCGGGCATAATGTCAGCCAAATATCCCCCTTCGCATAGTTCGGTGTCAAACGATACGATCGGAAGAAGAGTCCGTTCTTTTATGACTTTGCCGATTTCGTGATAAAGATCTCTTTCCAAAACCCGTAACAAGAATGCTCTAAAAGTGCTTTTGCCGAATTCGTATTCGCTTTCTGCGGTCAAATAAGAATTGAAGAAAACCTCGTTGGTCGTCCATTCATCTAAAAACCTGCTTTGATTAGGTGCAATGGAATTGATTAAACGGAACCTGTTTTTGAAATAGCGGACCGAGAGAACGTCTCTCGCATAAGTGATCCCGAGTCTTTGAAGACACAGGAGGGCTTCATCTGATAAAAAAGAAAAGGTCACTGAGTGACGCATAAATAATCCTCCTTCCGCTGGCAATAAATAAGCTATTTAGGGGGAACAAAGACTGGCGCGCAACAGAAACGAAAAACGAATTAATTAAGGCCGTCGGCCCTAAGGTGCATTCGCAAACCACCCAATCGAATTATATAGGATTTTTTGCGTTGTGAACTCCGATTTACTAAGAAATTTAAAAAATGTTATTTTTGCTTGCGGGATAGGAAGATGTGAGAGACCATCACAGCAGCCGCTACAGACGCGTTTAATGAATTCACGTGTCCCACCATTTCGATTTTCACAAGGAAATCGCTGTTCTCTTTCACAAGGCGGGAAATGCCATATCCTTCCGACCCGACGACAAGGCAGATCGGGCAGCGATAATCCACTTCCTCATAGCCCATTTTCGCATCGCCGTCAGTCGAGACGATCCAATAGCCGTTCTCCTGAAGCGTTTTAATGGCTTTGGTGAGGTTATTGACCGAGGCAACTTTGACGTAATTGATTGCCCCGGTGGAAACCTTTGCGACAGTTGGGGTCAATCCGACTTGCTCGCGGGACTTCAAAATGACGCCATCGACGCCAAACGCATCGGCAGTGCGGAGTATAGCCCCAAGATTATGGGGGTCTTCGATCCCATCGAGCATCAGCAACAACGGGAATTGCTTGCCCTTGGCAGAGGCGATCAGCTCATCCAAAGAGACCGTTTTGAAATCCTCGCACATGGCGACAAAGCCCTGGTGCCCAGAAGTCTTGGCAAGCCTAGTTAAAACCTCGTCAGGAACGATTTGGATGGATATGTGTTTGGTTTTCGCTTCCGAAATGATGGGATCGGAGGCATTGCGCTGGTTGACTTTGATCTCCAAAGCGGAGCCGGCGCGGACGCATTCCCTGACAGGGTTTTTTCCATAGATAGCGATTGCCATTAGAGGATTCCCTTCTCAATTAGCTTAGCGCGGAGCAAATCCGATTTTTCGAAATCGCGATTGGCTTTGGCTTCGTTGTATTCCGCGAATAGTTTGCGGCCTTCCTCATCGATGATGGGGAATTCGACGGCGATACCCAATGTCCAAAGATAATCCGCAAGTCGGTTATAGCACTTCTTCATGGCATCCAAATCGATTGGGCGGGCACGAAGCAAGGCATTCGCGTTTTTGATCTCGGCATAGAGAATCGAAAGGGCGTTCGGAGTGTTCAAATCATTGCACAATTCATCGTAAAACGCATCCACGTCCTCGCTCTTTTCAGGTTTTATGTCAATTCCCTCGAGTTGCAATTTGACCGCTAAAGCCTTAAAAGCCATAGAGATTTTCTGATAGTTTTTGCCCGCCTCGGCAATCGTCTCAGCGGTGAAAGACAAAGGAGCGCGATAATGGGCATTGAGGACCATCAAGCGGAATGGCATGCCGCCGAATTGCGCCACCACATCTTTTGCGAGCAAGACATTGCCAAGCGACTTGGACATCTTCTCGTTGTCGATGTTGATGAAGCCATTGTGAATCCAATAATTGGCCAAATGGTTGTGGTTATGGGCGCGGGATTGGGCGATTTCGTTCTCGTGATGCGGGAACTTAAGGTCGAAGCCGCCGCCATGGATGTCGATTAAGCCTCCCTGATCGGCAAAGATAGAGGCAATCATGACGCAGCATTCGGTATGCCAGCCAGGACGCCCATAGGACCAAGGGGTATTCCACTTAATGCCTTCGTCCGTTTTCTTCCATAAAGCGAAATCCAAGGGCGATTGCTTTTGCGAATTGACTTCGATTCTAGCGCCTGACTCAAGCGATTCAATCGTGTTGCCGGAAAGTTCTCCATAGGTAGGGATTTCCTCGACTTTAAAGTACACGTCCCCGCCGGATTCGTATGCAGAACCCTTTTCGACGAGCTCGTCGATGTAGCGGATCATCTGCTCCATGTAGACGGTTGGCTTGGGCGTGATGTCCGGTTGCAAAGACCCGACTTGGTCCACGAGAGTGCGGAATTCGCCAATGACTTCTTCGGTCAATTGGCTCTCTGGGATTCCTAGCTCCTTCGCGCGGTTGATGATTTTGTCATCGACGTCCGTGTAATTGGAAACGAACTTGACCTCATAGCCTAATGACATGAAGAGTCTGCGCCATGCATCGAAGACGATGACGGGACGCATATTCCCAATGTGAGGAGAATTGTAAACAGTAGGCCCGCATACGTAAAAGGAGACCTTGTTTTCTTTGATGGGTTTGAATTCCTCGAGGCGATTGCCCAAGGAGTTATAAATCATTACTTTTCGCATATCGTTATCATACTCCATTGCGCCTGCTTGCGGGAGCGCGTTGCATTGAAGATTTAGAAAAGCGCTTACCTAAAGCA
>CAMORJ010000015.1 GCA_946623775.1 uncultured Bacillota bacterium
CGCTTTCGCCTCTTCCTCGCTTATGGTGGCGGTGTGGCGGGTATCGACTTTATCGATGGAGCCATCCGCGTTGAACGTCGCGACGAAGTAACGGGTATCCTCATCGGCGAACCTCGGGCCTGACTTGAATTCGGGCGGCTGCTGCCCTTCCTCGCTTCCGGGCGGGGGCATCGTCGGGTCGAAGATGCCATCTCCTCCTTCAAATTCCCCTCCTCTTTCCAGAAGAGTCGAGGTCAATTGGTCGCCGCTTGAGACGATGTTGGCCCAGGTGACGATGTTGACGATTCCAAGGATCAGCACCAGGAATCCGAATATGGTTCCAAGGGACAATAAAATGATTTTCTTCCTTAATCTCTTAGTCATTTCTTCTCCCCCAATTGGTAGCCGACGCCGCGCATCGAGACGATCGTGTAATCGGAATGGATCTCGTCCAGCTTCTTCCTCAAGGCGGATAGATAGGCCCAAACGACGTTGATCTCCGCTTCGGAGTCATAGTCCCAGACCCTCTCCATCAGCCTTTCGGTGGAAAGGACGGATTTGGAATTCCTGACAAGGGTCTCCATCAGGCGGTATTCCTTGTTGGTGAGCCTTGCCCTTTCGCCGTTATCGCCGATGAGCTCGAAGGTATCGAAGCTCAAGGTGAAGTCGCCATAGCGATAGGATTGGCTGATTTCGCCGCTTCTTCGCAGCAATGCGCGGACCCTTGCCAACAGCTCGCGGATCTGGAAGGGCTTTGCCATGTAATCGTCGGCCCCGGCATCCAACCCTTCGACTTTATCATCGACTTCCCCTTTGGCGGTGAGCATCAAGATGGGGACGGAGGAGCCTTTCTCGCGGATGGCCTTGACCATGGAGAAACCGTCCATCCTCGGCATCATGACGTCGGCGATGATGAGGTCGATTTCGTAATCGAAGGCCATTTTGAGCCCCGTGAGCCCGTCATATGCGCATTCGACGTCGTACTTTGCGAATTTCAAAGCGCGCGTGATGGCGCTGGACAGATCACGGTCATCTTCGACTAAAAGAATACGCATAGGCTTTCCTCCTTCAGGGGCATTCTAAACGCGTTACTTAAAACCAACTTAAATATAGACGAAAAAATCAATCGGAATAATCCTGATCCAGGATCGGGTAGAAAGAATACTCGGGGAACGCTTCCTGCATTTTCTTGCAGATTTCGGCGGCGTTCTCTTCCATTTTGCTCTCCTGGAAGTCGAATATGAGGTCGTATGTGACCATTTTCTTGTCCTGGTTCACGTAGAATCCATGCATCTGCAATAAAGTCGGATAATCCTTGAGGATTTCCCTTAATTTGGTCTTGATGGCGATGGATTCCGGGTCGGATTCGTTTTTGGCGTATACCCCAATCGTCGTGATGATGTGCAATTGGGTGTAGATTTCGGCTTCGATGATGCGGCATAAGCCATGGATTTGTTTGGCGGAGACGGAATCCTCCAATTCGATATGGAAGGAGCCTATGGTCTTATGGGGGCCGTATTTGTTTAAGATGACGTCATAGACGCCTTTGACCTCGGGGTGGGAGACCGCGATCTTCTTGATGGCGGTCGCCATGCCGGTGTCATCGCGGTCGCCGATGATGGAGGAGATCGATTCGCGGATGACTCCGATGCCGGACTTGAGGATGAATAAGCCGATGAGGATACCGAGATATCCTTCGATGTAGAATCCGGCGAACCTGGAGATGATGGCGCCTATTAGGGTGGATAAGGACAAAAGCGAATCCCATAAGGCGTCGAGGCCGCTGGCTTTCAGCGATTCGGAGTCGGTTTTTTTGCCCATGGCGCGGAAGAAGAACCCCAATCCGACTTTGACCAGGATAGCCACGGAGATGAGGATTAAGGCGAGATTGTCGTAAGAAGGCAACGAGCCGCCTTGGTAATATCCGACGATGTCTTTGACCGACTCGAAGATGGCGGCTCCGCCTGCGAATAGGATCAAAGCCCCGATGATGGTGGAGGTGAGGTACTCGATTCGGCCATGCCCGAATGGGTGTTTTTTGTCTGGGCGCTTGGAAGAAAGCTTTGTGCCGATGATGGTGATGGTGGAGCTTAAGGCATCGGTCAAGTTGTTGACGGCGTCCATGACGATGGAGATGGAGCCGGCGATAAAGCCGACGATTGCCTTGCCGACAACGAGGAGGATATTGGCCAATATGCCGATCAAAGATGTTTTTACGATTGTTGATTCGCGCTTTTTCAGCGCCTCTTCATTCCTGCTCATACATGCGCCTTCTATTAATCCTTATTATTATGAGCAAAATTAGACGGACCGCAATGAAGACGCTTAATCAAAAATAGGCATTTTTCTCCATCAATTTTTCGTTAATTGACAAAACTGTGCAAAAATAATTTTTCGCCCGAATTCGTCGTAAACAAACCATGTAAAACAGTGGTGGGGACTTCGTAGAGTGGACTCGCTTCGTTTTGGGACTGGAATGAATGCGCCTAGATGCACAGACTCATCATTCAAGCCGGCGAACGCGCTTGGCCAAAGGGGGGAAAGAAAAGGGATTGTGTAATCAAAAGAAGGGCAAGTTTCCATTCAACGCCCTACCTATGGCTCTTTTAATCTGCTTTACTCATTATTCAATCGCAAAATTGTCGCACTGCGAAAGCAACAAATTATGTATTAAAAGTGTCAAATGGTGCGTTTTGCCTTTGAAGTTCACGCGTGTGTTTTTTATAATGAACAGGCAAAACCTAACATTAAGGAGAATCACTATGGCAGGTAAACCGACAAAGGGCGGTTTGATGTCGTCTCGCATCAAATCGGCCAATGTTAAATTTTTCCCTGAAGCGGTGCTGGGCTATTTAGGCGGACCATTTTTCGCATTGATCCCCAATGGCATCATCAACGTCTTCTTGACTCAGTATTGGGTCAATGTCTTGGGGCTTCGCGAAAATGCGGACATGTTCACGTGGATGTTGCCGCTTTTCTCGTCCATCTTCATCGTCATTGGCAACCTTTTGGTTGGCAAATTGATGGAAGGCAAGCCTAGGAAAGCTGGCAAAGCAAGGCCACTTCTCGTATTGTCTGTCCCGGCAATCGCCGTTGCCATCATCGCGTTGTTTATGGCTCCAAATCCCTACAATGGGCAAGGCGTCTATAACCCTGATGTCTTGATTTGGACCTTAATCGTCGTCGCGATCGGCTATAACCTCTTTTACGCATTCGCTTGGCCGCTTTATTACACCTCCCACAGCGCCATGGTCAACCTCTCTACCAGAAACGCCACCCAGCGTTCCTTGCTTGGCACCCTCGTTATGGCGGGTCAAGTCGGTGCTGCCGGCGTTGCTGGCATGGCAGGTGGCCTTCTCGCCGACTTGCTTGGCTTATTGCCGACAAAACTCAATGTTGCAAGCGAAATTGTAAACTACGAGGTGAATAAAGCTAATGCAGCGACCTTGGTCGCTAAGATTTGGCCTGATTTGAATACCTTGAATTGGACTGAAGACCAGTTTGTTTTAAAACTGGCTGATGCCACGCAAGAGCAGATTAATTCCGCTGCTCAGGCAAGCGCTAACAGCTGGTTCAATAAGCTCGACATGACCTTGAATATGGCCCGTGCCGATGCCAATAACAGATGGTTCATCATCATGATCGTCCTCGTCGCTGCCCTCGTCGTCGGCGTCGCCCTTGAGTTCCTCTTCACCCGTGAGAGAATCACCGAAGAGCAATTCGCTTTGCAAGAAGCGGGAGAAGGGGAAGGCGAACAACCCAAAGTCGTGGCCAAAAAAGTTAAGATGGCCGACCAAATCAAAGTCTGCCTCCACGACAAATATTGGTGGTTTATCATCTTGTTCTTCTTGCTCTACCAATTGGGCGGCATGTTGAAGAACAATGGCCAGAACTTCTATTCTCAAGCCTGGACCGGCGGAACTTCCTTGTCTTCGCTAATCGGTACTTTGGGCGCAATCCCAACCGCGGCAGGCATGGTCATCGTTTGGCCGCTTGCCCATAAATTCGGCAAAGCCGTCACCATCAAATGGGGTGCTGCGTTAGCGGTAATCCTAGGCATCATCGGCTGGATCCCTCTATTCATCAACACGAGCGACGTCGGGCTTATCTCGACTCTCTCCGTCATCGGCTTCTGCGCCAAAGCAATCGGCACCGTCCCTGCGATGTATGTCTCCGTTGCGTTGATGTCTGACGTCCTCGATCACCAGGAAGCGGTCTATGGCATCCGCACCGACGGCTTCACCATGTCCGTCTATGGCTCCATCATGATCGCCATGACCGGCATCTCCAACGCCATCATCCTTGCCATCAACAATATGTGCGACATCGGATCGTTCGGACACAAAGCCGCCATGACGAGCGTCTTCTTCGGCGGCGAAATGGTTTGCTACCTCATCATCTTCTTCATCTTGATGTTCATGAACGTCGAGAAATTCAGCGATTTGGATCATGTCGCCATCGAGGAAAGGCAAAAAGCCGAAGCCCTCGCCGCCGGAATCGAATACGTTCCTGCCAAGGTTCGCCTTGCGCAAGAGCAGGCCAAGGCCGAAGAAGAAGCCAGAGCCGCTACCATCGAAGAGCTTCGCGTGAAGTGCGAGAAGAAAGGCTTGAACTTCGAAGAAGAGCTAGCCAAGTTCGAGGCTGCTGAGCAAAAGAAGGCCGAAGAGGCCGCTGCCAAGAAGAAAGCGGCGGAAGAGAAAGCCGAAGCCAAGAAGAAGGCTGAGGAAGAGCGTATCGCCGCTATGACTCCTGAGCAGAAAGCCGCTCTTGAAGCGCATGCTCAGAAGAAGGCCGAAGAGCAGAAAAAGCTAGCCGAAATTCATGCTGCTATGGTCCAAGAAGGCCATAAAGTATTGAACCCCTGATTGATTATCGGGTGAAATGATGCCAAAAGGAACCGTGAAAAATCGGTTCCTTTTTTATTGTTTTCCAAAACTTACTCGTTCTCTTCCGGGAAAGGAATTTCGAAATACGCGCATAGTTTTCTGACTTTGTCTTGCCCGGTTTTGCAAGTGTCGATTAAATATCCTTTCGCGTTGTCATATTCCCTCAAACCGCGGTAATAGAATAGCTTAATCTCGTCGTCGATTATTACGGGAAGATATCCTAATCTGAGGCATTCTTTCATCATGATAAGCCTTCCGACTCTGCCGTTCCCGTCTTGGAAGGGATGGATTGATTCAAAACGGTAATGGAATTCAACTATATCCTCGAACGTGATTAAGTCTTTTGAATAATACGACGAGAGAAGCTTTGACATCTCTGCTTGGACTTTGCCGGGAGCAACCGTCTTGTTTCCTCCGACTACATTGGGCATTCCTTTGTATTTGCCGACATTAAAACCGGGGAGTTTTGAGTCGCTGGTATTGTTTTTCAGTATGTAATGCAACTGCTTGATGAATTCTTCGCTTAAAGGCTCCATGGCATTATTGATGACATAGCGGATGCAGTCGAAGTGGTTAATCGTCTCATTAATGTCATCAATCGAAGCGACTCTAGATCCATCAGGCAATAAGGTATTGGTGTCGAAAATATAGCGGGTATCGTCCTCGGTAAGTCTATTGCCTTCTATATGATTGGAATTGTAGGTCATGACAATTTGGAATTCGTGGTAAATCCCGCCTTTGGTGCCGCATCTCATTTCGTTCAATAACGCTTGGTAAAACGGAGAGATTTTTTCATCGGGGATAAAGGAGACGACCTTTTCAGGCGTGACACCCAAAAAAGTGCATATGCGGCCTATAATATCTAAGGATACGGGCTCGTTATTGCCGAGCTTAGCCAATGTTGCAGAAGAAAGCTTTGCGCCTTTGGAAAGCGCGGTCTTGTTCAAACCTTTCGTTTTTAACGTTTCAAACAATGGAGCATATGAGCATTTCATGAGATGTATTCCTTCGGAGTAATTATATCTTTGCGTTCGCAAAGGTACAACGGAAAATCTTTGCGTTCGCAAAGGTAATGAACAAGAAAAAAAGATCTTATTCGATAAAGAAACGCCCGAGGAGCATGGCTGCTTGGCGAAGGACGGATACGTCTTCACGAACCAATTTGCCTTTTGGATAATCGATATCGAACACCGCACTGCCGACCTTGGTGCAATACTCGCTCGCGGCAGTTTCATCGCAGCAGATATAACCCGAAAACGCATGCACGTCATCAACGATTTGCTCTTTTTCCGTTTCATAGCAAACGCCGACGACGCCTTTTCCATAAGCGATAACCTCGCAAGCGGGAGTGCCTTGGAAATAAGACAAGGCTAAGTGCTTTCCATTATCGACATAAAAACCGATCCACGCGCCTTCCGGCATGTTTTGACGAAGGAGCGACAGGCAATTGAGGATCTTCCCTGTCTTGCTGCTTTCGTCGATTGATTCTAATTCGCCTTGCAATGCAAGCAAAATGGATTCGTCCATGCAGCTATTATGGAATTCTTGCTTGTTTTGGTCAATGACGCGCGAGCTTTAGGAAGCCCTTTTGGGTTTCCTAGACTATCAAGATTGGCTGGAATATAATCATGGGCATGGAGCGAATGTCCCAAGGTAAAACCTTGAAGCCAAATTTGAAGAGCGGCAAGATGACCGTCACGCTTCTGATTCTTTTGATGCTTTCGCTGACTCTTTGCTGCTTCTTAAACGAATCCATAGCCTTCTTCAACAACCCGAACAACAAATGGATGAGCGATGTTGAGTTCTTTTTGGCGTTTGCCGCATCGTTCCTGTCATCGCTTTTGTACATCTTGGTTTGCCATAGATATGGAAAGGCCAAGTTCAAACCGCATTATCTGATCCTTTTCTCCGCTCTATGGATTGGCAATTTTATCGGCGTGTACATGTTCCCGGACATAAAGACAGGAGTGATCAACCGATATACCGGCTATCAGCAAGGATTCGCCTATGTTATTTCGGATATGGAGCGCCTTCGCTTCGTGTTGATGTTCTTCATGTCCTGCGTCAATTTCTATTGCCTATTCGCTTTGGCCCCTCAGGTAATGCGCGGCAAGCACTCCCTTAACGTTTTATTCTCCGCCGTCGTGTTCGTCACGCTGTTCGTCATCGTTTATTCCTTTGCGACCGAATACACGGTCTATCTGAAATACTTCGACATCAAAGCGGAAGTCGGCACGGGGGACTATGTTGCCTCTTGTTTCAATAACCGCAACACGTATGGCACCATTTTGCTGATGGGCCTATGCTGCTTAGGCTATATGCAATGCGAATCCCGGCACTGGTGGTACTACCTTCTGATGCTTTTCATTTTCTTCTGCGTCATGGTGACGCTATCGAAGACTTCCATCCTTTGCTCGGCAATCTTTTTGATCCCCTTCATGATTTACCGTTTCATTCAGACGGTGCGCTTTCACCCGATCAAGGACATCATCGCCCTTATCCTTATCTTCGGAGCGATTGGCTTCTTGATCTATGCAAGGCGCAGCGATATCGAAATACTCAAAAACAACATTTTGACCAAACTATACGACAACTTCCTCACGGCCCTTTCCCACCGCGTGGAAGGTACCTTCATGGAAGACCGCACGGAGATTTGGTATGCGATAGGCGATCTTCTGGATACTCCGATGGCGAAGATCTTCGGCGTGGGCGACGTCAACATCTATTTCCTATTGGCTTATGCTTTTGGCAAATTCGATGGACCCGTGCCTTTATATTTCGCCCATAACGGATTCGTTCACGCATTCGGCGCAGGCGGATTCTTAAGGCTCGGCATCTATTTCATCGTTTTGTTTTTGTTCCTCTATAAAGCCATCAAGGCCGCGCTTCGTCATTCGACTACAGCGATTGCGAGCATTCTCATTTTCTTGACGATCTTGGTTCATGGCATGGCCGAAACGACTGGCTTCCTGATGCCGGACACCAAAGGCATGGTCCTTTTGGTTTTCGTCTATCTGCCCGTTTTGGTAGAAGGCAAGAAAGTGGTTGAGCTCGATACCGATGAGCCGTTCCGCGGCGGCATCAAGTTTAAATACACGTTATCCCCGGTTCGCAAAACCGCTCTATGGATGAGCCTCTACATCCCATTTTTGATATACGCCCTCGCTCTTTCTGAACCTTTGACAAGGGTTTTCGCCACAAAGTTCAGCTCTGAATACTGGTATTTGGTAGGCAGCGTAATCGCCTTAACCTATCCGCTTGGCATCTTCCTGTCTTACTCAACCCGCTCCAAATTCTTCGGCGGATTCATCAGGGCCGCGTTCTTCGCGCTCTTCTTTGCGTCATTCCTACTTTTGTATTTCATCGATAGCCCCGGATTGATGCTTCTTCCCATCATCTTGATCCCGTTATTCCTGGCGTTCTTAGCGGGATTCCATGCGCCTCATCTTTCCCGCGGCCTATGGGGAAAACTATGGCTATTGTACCTGGTCTCCGTCTCCGTTTTGGTGGCCTTCGTCGGATTCAATCATTGGACCACTTTCCAAGCCAATTGGTTCCGCACCTCGACTCCCACCGGAACGGCGTTATACATCGTTTCCAATGCGCTGCTGTATTTGGTATTGCTAGGAGGAACGCCGCTTTCAAAGGTTTTGATATATCCGATCGATCAGCTTGTTTTGCATATCGACGAGAAGATTTCCTTCTTCTCTCGCAGGTATGAAGTGAAGGTCGCGAAAAAGAACCGCGAGTATTTGACCAAGCGAAAGAGAAGGAGGGGGTCTCGCTACTTCGCATAAAGGGTTATCCCTTTATTTTCCCTAGGCGATTCCTTAGAATTAATGCGATTATGAAAAGCCAAGACGCCATCTTCTATGCAGTGTTAATCCGCTCAAAGGATCGTTTTTTGATTTGCCGCGTCCTCAATGGCGACCGCGGTGTCCCTGGCAATTACCATTTCCCTGGCGGCAGCGCGAAAAGCGAAAGAGGGCTATTCTCGCAGGCCAAGGCAACCATCAAAGCCAAGTACGGCGCCGATATCGTTCCCTTTGCCAAACTAAGCGCTTCCTCGTTCTTATTGGGGGATGGAACGCTTCAGACAATCGTTCCGATTTTCGCAAAAGAAGTGACCCCTTTGCGGTTTTCGCCCGATTTGGTGTCCGCTCGCTTTGCTGAAATCCATGAAATCGATTCGCTTCCATTCGATTACGGAGACCGCTTTTTGTTCCGCAAGGGCGAGGCCTATTATGACGTTCTGACCAAGGGCACCAGAAAGACCCCTCTTTCCGTCGCCGATGCCCAGAAAGTGCTCTCGATGGAAGAGAGCATCCGCTATTTCGGCAAGCGCATACCGAAAGAAAGGGTGACGGAATTCCGTCTTTGCACAGTCGCCGATGTCCCTTATTCCAAAGTCTTGGAATGCTATTTGATGATGCTTGAGGAATGCAAACTGGATTACAACGAATACCTAAGCTTCGTCCGCGCCAAAAGAGCCTCTTATGCCGAGTGAGAAGAAAAAGAAAAAACCGCATAAGCTGAGACTTATGCTACCGAAGCTGACCATCTTCTTCTTGATCCTGCTTCAATTTCTTTTCTTCTTGGCATTGTTTATCTCAATCGCCGTATCTTCCGCCTCCATCAATTTGTCTTACGTCTTCATCCTTGTGGTGTTCCTGCTCGACGTCGCCTGCATTTTCTATATCTTCGTCAGCGATTCCGTGTCGCCGTTTAAACTTACCTGGATTCTTTTGGTCGTCGCTTTGCCTATCGCGGGTTTGGTCATGTATTTGGCGTTTGCCAATAAGCAAACCAAGGCCATGGCGAAGAAGACGAAGAAAAAGTGGGGCGATGTCATCGAGAAGGTATATACCTCCGGCGATGTGGTGTCCGCATTGGAGGATTCCTGCCCGGAAGCGGTAGGCATTTCCAAACTCATCGAAACGCCATATGGCGAACCCATGCATCGGTTTTCGGATGCGAAATACTTTGCGAAAGTCGAAGATGCGTGGCCTGTGATTCTCGAAGAGATCAAAAAAGCGAAGCATTACATTTTCGTTGAATTTTTCATCATCCATCCGGGCGGAGAGTTCTACGATTCCGTTCTGGAGGCTTTGGAGCAAAAAGTCGCGGAGGGCGTCGAGGTCCGATTCATCTATGATGATTTCGGTGCGTTGCGCCATGCCCCGTTCCTTTATTGGAGGGAATTGAAAGCCCGCGGCATCAAGGGCGAATGTTTCTACCCGCTTCGCCCGATCATCGATATCCGCATGAACAACCGTGACCACAGGAAGATTTTGGATATCGACGGCCATACCTGCTTTACCGGCGGCTTCAATTTGTCTGACGAATACGTGAATATCGATAAGCCCTTCGGCCAATGGAAGGATAACGTCATCATGATCCGCGGAAAGGCGGTTGAGAATTTCACCAGGATGTTCTTGGTCAACTGGGTCTCCTCTTTCCACCCGGACGAAACCGCTTATGACGATTCCTTCTCCTCGGCGGCCCATATCGATGAGATAGGCGGGTATCCGCTTGACGGCGGCTTCATCCAGCCCTATGGAGATCTTCCCTTCGATAAAGAATCCACCGGCGAAAAGCTTTATGTCGCTTTAGCCAACGCCGCGAAAAAGAGCTTAGACATCGTTACCCCGTATTTGATTTTGGATGAGGTCATGGAGAACGCTCTCATCGATTGCGCTGAACGCGGGGTCAAACTGCGTATCCTCACACCGAAGATTCCCGATAAGAAAGCCGTGTTCAATGTCACGAGATCCTATTACGGGAAATTGTTGGAGCATGGCGTTGAAATCTACGAATTCACGCCTGGCTTCGTTCATGAAAAGATGGCGATCTGCGATGGTAGAATGGCTTCAGTCGGATCTATCAACCTTGACTACCGCGCGCTTTATCTCGATTTGCAAAACGGCGTGTTCTTGGTCAATGACCCATCCATCGCGGACATGATGAAGGATTTCGAGCAAAGCGTCTCTGTCTCGGACCGCATCAGTCTTGCCACCTTCCAGCGCTGGAAGAGACGCAATCGTTTTTATTGGGGGATGCTGCGAATTATCGCGCCGATGTTATGAATCCATTCACTGTTTTTGCTTACCGTTTTATCCAAAAGAGCTTACACGTGGCATTGTTTTTCATCAAAATGCCTGAACCAAAACGCTACTCATTGTTGCTTGACTTGCCCAAGTGTCTAGAGGAGGCGAAAGTCCATAAGCCGCTTATCGTCTGCGATTCGACGATGGCAAAGCTCCCTTCCATGGCTAAGCTCATCGGCGGCTTGGAAGAAGCCAATGTCCCGTATGCCGTTTATAGCGGCGTCGTCCCGAATCCGACATTCGGATGCATTAAAGAAGGGCTAAACGCTTTCAAAGAGAATGGATGCGACTGCATCGTTTCTTTGGGTGGGGGCTCGAGCATCGACTGCGCGAAATCCATCGCGACTCTTGTCGCTGGCAAAAGCGATGATTTGGCAAGGTTCCGCGGCCTTTTGAAGGTCAAAGGAAAACTTTGCCCGCATGTGGCGATTCCGACAACCGCAGGAAGCGGCTCCGAAGCGACTCCAGCTTGCGTCGTTACCGATGAAGAGCATTCGGACAAATTCGCAATCGAATCCCCAAAACTGATACCTGGGTACGCTATTTTGGATGATTCAGTGTTGGAAGGCTGCCCGAAAAAGCTTATCGCTGCCACCGGAATGGATGCATATACCCATGCTCTTGAGAGTTACCTAAACTGCTCAAGGACAGGCAAAACGAAAGCCTATGGCATAAAGGCGATGCAACTATTGGAAAAGAGCCTCAAAGACTTCTATGACGATCCTACCGTTCAGCAAAGCAGAGCGGACGTTCAGCTTGCCTCGTATCTGGCTGGCGTTGCCTTCTCAAGGGCATTCGTGGGGTACGCGCATGCGTTATCGCATTCTTTAGGCGGCACTTTCCATATTGCGCATGGCTTGGCCAATGCCGTCCTCCTGCCTTATGTTGTCGCCGCTTTCGGGAAGAAAGCATACAAAAAGCTCGCCCGTGTGTCCGACGCTATTAAGCTTTGCGATGCAAATCTGCCTAATGAAGCTAAGGCAAAAGCCTTTATCGCGCACCTTATCAAACTGAATGAAGCACTTGGAATACCGAAGACATTCGAGGGCGCTTATAAAAAAGAAGACATTCCTGCATTGGTGGAACACGCTTATGCCGAAGCCAATCCAGGCTATCCTGTGCCTAGGATCCTGAGCCGGGAAGAGCTATCTCGCATTTTAGATGAGGCAATGGGATGATAATCTCCGTTTTGCCTGCGCCTAGAGGCGTATTCGTCGTAATGAAATCGCCCTTGGGGGATGAATTGATTCTATCTTCTGTCGGCGCTGGCATCCGGGATTACAGAATCAACGGGGAATCTTTGCTTTTGACGATGGCCGATGATGAGGCCTATTTATCCACTTGCACGCTTAATGGCAAGTTCGTTGGCCCGTTCCTTGGCAGAATCGATAAAGGCATCCCGAAAGCCGGGTATCAACTCCCGATATCGGAAAACGGGCTTTGCCTTCACAGCGATCGATTGAACACCGCGTTCGCAGAATTCGATTTTCAAGTCGATGGCGATGAGGTGAGTTTCCATTATGACCTACCCGAAGAGGCAGGCGTTTGCCCAGCGATTTCATTCAGCGTCAAATACCGTTTGCTCAATGATAGACATGGATATTGCCTAAGTGCGATCGTGACTCCGAAACGGCCCTTCCCGCTGAATGTCGCAAGCCATGTCTATTGGGCGATCGCACCCAGGGCAGAAGACCATAAAGTGACAATTCCATCAAAAAACATTTCTCAATATGATAAACGCATGGTTGAGATTGGCATAGCCAAGTGCCCAAAAGAGCTTGATTTCTCTTCCGGCAAATTGATCGGAGAGGATATTGCCGCTTTCGATAAACCTCCCTTTTTTGGGTTTGACCATAGTTTCTATGACTTATCGGGCCCTGTTAGGGTAGAATATGGGGGAAAAAGGATTGAAATCCTTTCCTCGGCAAGGGGCATTCACCTTTACACCCAGAATTTCTCGGACCCATCCCTTGTCACCAATCGCGGGCCCTTAGCCCGGCATAGCGCCGTGGCGATTGAGCCAAGCGATGGGTTTTCCCCTCTCATCGAATATGATGAGCAGCGCCCTTGCCTATATGAAGTAAACGTCACCGTGACGGAAGGAGTTAACCAATGAGACCCGAAATCGATGCGAAAAACCTATTCTTTGATTCTTTTGGGGGCGAACATCCCCATATCGTGATTTCCCATGGAAGGCTTGAGCTCCTTGGCAACCATACCGACCATAACCACGGCCTTTGCCTAGTCGCCAGCGCATCCATCGGCATCACCGGCGCTTTCGAGGAAAGGCAAGACGGCTATGTGAAAGTCAAATCCGAAGGCTATCCGTCCATCGAATTCCCGATTTCCGACCTGAGCCTGCACCCCGAGGAAAAAGGAACCACCAAGGCTTTGATCCGCGGCGTGCTTTACGCCCTTCAGCAGGCTGGATGCAAAATCGGCTCAGGCGGCTTCTCGGCCGCGCTGGTCAATGATATCGCCGCAGGGTCGGGCGTTTCTTCCTCCGCCTGCTTCGAATCATTGATCGGAGGAATTGCCTCATTCCTTTGGAACGACAATAAGATAGATTCCTTGGTTTTGGCCAAGGCCGGGCAATTCTCCGAAAACGTTTATTTCGGCAAGCCGTGCGGGTTATTGGACCAAATCGGCACATCGTTCGGCGGCATCAATTACCTCGACTTCAAATCGCCGGAGAATCCCGCGATCGAGCCTTTGGAGTGGAAGCTTCCGCTTGATATCGTCCTTGTCAATCCCGGCTCGAGCCACGCGAAGCTGACTGGGCTTTACGCGGGCATCCCTTCCGACATGAAGGAGGTGGCCAAGACGCTGTTTGGCAAAGAATTCCTTCGCGACGTCGATCCGAAGCAATTCTTCCAAATCGTCTCCAAGCCCACTCCGGGCATCGACGAGAGGAAGAAATTCCGCGCCCAGCATTTCTTCGATGAGAACGTCCGCGTCCTGCAGGCGAGGAAAGCCATTTTGGAGAACGATCCCGGATTATTCCTCGACGCCGTCGTGAAATCGCAGATCTCCTCGGCGATGTTCTTGCAGAACACGATGGTGCCCGGAGCCTATGAAGGCTCGATGCAGCAATGCGTCGATCAGGCATCGCATTATCTTGAAGGCGGAGCGATCCGCATCATGGGCGGGGGCTTCGGCGGAAGCTGCATCGCCTTCATCCCCAAGAACGCATCCGATCGCTTCATCGCCGCGATGAAGCAGAAATACGGCGCGAAAGCCGTAAGCAAGATGGCCATCCTCCCCGATGGCCCGAAGGCGTATTGACGAAAGGGTTGCATGGTATCCGTAGAATACGGAAACATCTTATATTTCATACCGATCGCCGCGTTGGCCGCGACGGCGGTTTCGCTGTGCTTGCTCTGCGGGAAGATGGGGCAGAAGTGGACCCTCCGCTTCGTTCTCATCATGGCGTGGGCCAATTTCGCTTTGCATTTCCTGAAGCAATTCGCCCCTAGCTACATCGAGGCCTGGCCCACTGGGTTAGCGCGTTCCACCATGGAGAACCTATGCGCCGTGATGGTGGTTCTGACCCCTTTCGCGCTGCTTAGCAAAAAGAAGGTCCTCCTGGACTACCTCTATTACATGGGCATCGTCTCGGCGTCCTTGGCCTTCCTCGCCCCCACGGGAGCGGTGGGGCTCAATCTGGGGGATCCGGGCGATTTGTTCGAGGTGACGCGGTATTATCTATGCCACGCGCCGATATTCCTGACCGGATTGCTGCTTGTGTCTTCCGGCGCCCATCGCCTCGATTACCATCGCCTGATTCATGTCCCTTTTTTGATTATCGCCGCCCTCATCATCATCGCATTGGACGATGTTGCTTTGAACGCGGTCCTCTACCGCCGGGATTGGATGGCCTTATTGGACCGCGACCAGCCGATTTTCAACTCATCGTTCCTGTTCGGGCCGTCCAGCGAAGTGGACGAATCCTTTGGATGGGCGTATAACTATCTTATTCCGGGACTGCAGACTTATCGGGTGGATGGAGTACTCCATTTCACCCCGATCCTATGGGTCGTCCCATATCTGTTTATAGCGACTCTCCTTTTGGGCCCGCTTCTGGCTTTGCCCAGCGAGCTCCGCCATATGAAGATGGACTGGGCGGTTTTTGCCCAGAAAAGGAGGATGGCTCGCATGAAAAAAGAAATCCAACGCATGGAGGAACAGCAATGAAAAAGATTCAATCCCGCAGCGCAGGCGTCTTGATGGCGCTATCGTCCCTTCCCGGGAAATACGGCTGCGGCGACTTCGGGGAAAGCGCCTATCGCTTCATAGACTTCGCCAAGAAGGCGGGGTTCAGATTATGGCAGCTTCTGCCCCTTAACCCCCTTGGCTATGGCCACTCGCCATATCAGCCCTTCTCCAGCAACGCCATGAGCGATCTTTATCTATCCCTCGACGCCTTGGTGAAGGAGAGATTGCTCGATGAGGTCCCGCCTTTCAACGCCGATGCCGACCGCGTCGACTACGAAGCGGTCGCGGCATTCCGCCTGCCTTACCTGAAGGCGGCGTTTGCCAAAGCCAAGAAGAAAGGCTATTCGCCCCGTGGCTTCTTAGCCCGCAACAGATGGGCCAAGAACTGGGCCTACTTCATGATGAACAAGCGCCGCTTCGGCTGCTCTTGGGACCAGTGGCCCGAAGAGAACAGGAAGTGGATCGACGGACCCCGCCGCATCAAGAAAAAGGACCGCGAGGACTACGAATTCGAGATCTGGCTCCAGGAAAAGCTGTTTGAGCAATTCGCGAAACTGAGGGCCTACGCCAAGAAGAACCATATCCTCTTGATGGGCGACATGCCTTTCTACGTCGGCTACGACTCCAACGACGTCTACGCCAACAAAGACCAATTCCTTCTCGACCCCGAGACCGCCCAACCCACATCGGTCGCGGGCGTACCCCCCGATTATTTCTCGCCCACCGGGCAGCGGTGGGGCAACCCGATCTACGATTGGGACAAGCTCATCAAGACCGATTACCGCTTCTTCGCCGACCGCGTCGGCTTCTGCGGCAAGATGTTCGATTTGGTGCGCCTTGACCATTTCCGCGCCTTCGACACCTATTGGAAGATCCCCGCAAGCGAGGAGACCGCGATGGTGGGCGAATGGGTTGAAGCCCCCGGAAAGGATTTCTTCAACACATTGCTCAGGAAATACCCCGATTTGGATATCATCGCCGAGGATCTGGGCGACCTTCGCCCCGAGGTTCTGCAGCTGCGCGACCTCTTCCATTTCCCCGGCATGAACGTCATCGAATTCACCTTCCCCGACCAGATTTTCGCCAAGAAGGACGGCTTCGATGAGCCCAATTCCGTCTGCTATTTGGGCACCCACGATAACGAAACCATCGTCGGATTCATCAAGGACACCCTGAAGGAAGGCGCGAAGCAGTGGGACGAAGAGCTAATCAAGCTCGGCTATACCGAGGGCGATTTGGCCCATAAGCTCATCCGATTCTGCCTCGATAAGAAATGCATCCTCGCCGTCATCTCGGTGCAGGATATCCTGGGGCTCGACAACGCCGCCCGCACGAATAAGCCGGGATGCATCGACGATAAGAACTGGACCTGGAGGATGCCTCGCTTCGACGAATTGGAAGCCAAAATACCCGAAATCAAAGAGCTCATCGCCAGGAGCAAGCGGTGAAACGCATCGCCTTAGTCAGCTTGGGATGCGCGAAAAACCTCATCGACAGCGAGATGATGCTGGCGATGTTCCCTCCTGAGCATTACATATTGTCCTCCTCTCCCGAAGGGGCGGATCTGATCATCGTCAACACCTGCGCCTTCATCGCCTCGGCGAAGGAGGAATCGCTGCAGACGGTTTTCTCGCTCGCCCAATACGGCGCGAAAATCGCGGTGGTGGGTTGCCTTGCGCAGCGTTACTTCAAGCAGCTGCAGGAAGAGCTCCAGGAAGCCGACCTCATCGTCCCGATCAAGGACTATGCCGAACTCTCCTCCAGGCTCAACGAACTGCTCGGAAGCGACGACATCGTGCCGATGAACCCGCTCCGCCGCGTCATCTCGACCTCCCCTTATTCGGCGTATCTCAGGATTTCGGAGGGCTGCGACAATTTCTGCGCCTTCTGCGCGATCCCCCTCATCCGCGGGCGCTTCGCCTCCAGGCCCTTCGGCGAAATCATCGAAGAGGCCAAGGATCTGAAGCATAGAGGCGTGAAGGAAATCTCGCTGATATCCCAGGACACGACCTGCTATGGCAAGGATTTCGAGAGCCATAAGCCCGATATCGTCGATCTGCTGAAGGCGTTGGATGAGATGGGGTTTTATTCCATCCGCCTGCTTTATCTATACCCAAGCGAGATCAGCGATGACCTCATCCGCTTCATCGCCTCCTCCAAATCGGTCTCCCATTATTTCGATATCCCCGTGCAATGCGCAGGCGACCATCTTTTGGGCCTCATGAAGCGCCACGTCACCCAAAAGGGGACGGAAGAGCTTTTGAATAGCATCAGATCGCTTTGCCCCGACGCCGTGCTTAGGACCACCCTCATCGCAGGCTTCCCGGGCGAGACCGAGGAAGACGTCGAGCTCACTTTGGCCTTCCTCGACCAAATCCAATTCGACCACATGGGCTGCTTCACCTATTCCCCCGAAGAAGGCACATCGGGCGCAGCGATGAAGAACCAGATCCCGGAAGAGGTCAAAATCGCTAGGCGGGACCGCCTGATGAAGAAGCAAAGGAAGATATCCTACCTCCGCAACAAGGCGCGCATCGGCGACGTCTACGAAGGGCTTGTCGTCGGCAAAAGAGAAGACGGCACCTATCTATTCCGCTGCATTTGGAACGCCCCGGACGACATCGATGGCTCGTTCTATTTCAAGTCCGATGCCCCGCTTCAAGAAGGCGATGTCTGCCGCGTCAAAGTCACGGGCGCCTTCGCCTATGACTTAGAAGGCGTCAGGGTCGATTGATTCAATGCGTGCGCGCGTTCAAGAAAATACGGATAAGGTAAAACTTTTGGTTGAAGTGCGCTTGTATTGCTTATATAATCCCCCTTGCCGATGAGGTTTGTAGCGAGCTTCATCCGCGCATTGCCGCCCTCATAGTTCAGCGGTAGAACGGATCCATGGTAAGGATCAGACCTCTTTTCGACTAAGGGTGAGGGCACCAATGGAAAATCATGGCCTGCGCAGCATCGCGCAGGCTTTTTCTTGCTTTCCATTTCGATGAAACAAGAAAAATAGTTTCGACGAACAGCCGATTTTTAAACTCTTCGCAATGGCGTTGCCCCTTCGCCGTTTGCGATGCGCCTCCGATAGATGGGAAAAGAGGCCATCGCCATGAAAGCGCGGGCGCCTATATTGCGTCGCGCATATGCATAAAGCCCTTGAATTGTCCGTTTGGGGGTTTAAAATAATGGCGTTTCGTAGAAAAACACACATCATAAAGGAGATTTAAACTATGAAAGCAAAGCGTCTGATTCTTGCTCTCGCAGCCACGACCGTCCTCGCTTCTTGCGGAAAAGGCAAGGAAATCAAGCAGGAAGAAGCCCAGGATGTCGCCAAGAACATCGCAAAGAAAGTCAACGAAGCCGACTTCAAGAACCCCGAAAAGATCCAGCTCATCATTTCGATGGAAGAGAAGGATGGCGACAAAGTCATCAAATCCAGCGGCGAGGTCAACTATTCCAAACCCGATTATTTCTTCTCCTTCGTCATGAAGCATGACGGGGACAGCGTCGGCGGATACCGCTATTGGGACAAAGACGAGAAGCTTCTCTACACCGTCATGGACGAAACCGAAGACGGCGAAAGGGACTTCGTCTATTCCACCGTCAGCTGCGAAGCCGACAAAATCGATGCCATGTTCGCTGGGCAGACTAAAGTCCAAGAAGGCTCATACAACATGGACTTCAGCGCCATCGGCCAGCTCGCTGGCGTCGTCGCCCAGGGAATGACCGCTTCCGGCAGCGCCTCCATCGACTTCGGCGGACTCGGCGGCAGCGTTGAAACCCATTACTTCTCCTCCGGCGAAGGCAACCTCGTCGTCGAAGCCTCCAGCACCGTGAAGGCCGGCGAGAAATCCGTCACCAGCAAATCCTCCATCTGGATCGAGAACTACCTCCTCACCAAGCTGACCAGCGATGATGGCGAAGGAAACAAGCTGAACTTTGAGATCCGCTATGGCCGCGCCAACGTCGCCAAGCCCAACCTCAAAGACGCTTCCAAAACCGAAATCGACTAATTTAGAACCGTCTACCCATAAGCAGCCCCACGCGGGCTGCTTTTTCATACGGTTGTCTTTGCGTGCGCGCAAGAAAGCCTACCTTTTTCTCGCCCATGAACATACAATTTAGCCATGGACACCTCACCCATCGTCATACGCATGCTCTCCGAGGCGGAATCGGTCCCGGGCCAGGGAGTGGGAAGCGCATATGCCGAGCTTTTGCCGCTTTTAGGCCAAAGCGATGGCCTGAAAGTCGTCTTCTCGGGCAAAGCGGATATCTACCACGTCCACACCGTGAACCCCTCGTTCCGATGGAAGATGGGGAAGAAGAAGCTTTCGGTGATGTCGGTCCATTTCATCCCGACCACATTGGATGGCTCGCTCTCGATGCCGAAATGGCTCTTTAAGATCTTCAAGAAGTACGTCCTTTCGACCTACCGCAAAGCCAAATACCTCCACGTGGTCAATCCCTGCTTCATCAAGCCGCTGGTCGAGCTCGGCTTCGATGAATCGCGGATCGCCTACATCCCCAATTACGTGAGCCCATCCTTCAAAGAAGCGGTGGGACCTCTCGACAGGGCCATCTTCCGCGAAAAGCTCGGGATAGAGAAGGACCGCTTCGTCGTCTTGGGCGTCGGCCAGACCCAGACCAGGAAAGGCATCATGGATTTCCTGAAGGTCGCGAAGGAGAATCCGGACATGATGTTCGTCTGGGCGGGCGGGTTCAGCTTCGGCAAGATGACCGACGGCTATAAGGAAATCAAAGATGCCATGGACAACCCTCCCGAGAACGTGCGTTTCCTGG
>CAMORJ010000016.1 GCA_946623775.1 uncultured Bacillota bacterium
TCGACGTCATGATAGATTTCTTTGGCTTCGCAACAGGAGCCCTTGTTGTAGCGGTGATCTTATTTGCAATCGGACTTATTGTCCTTCTCCGTAAGCCTCGGACCACCGCTTGATGTTGCGGTTCACCCGCTTGAATTTGGCTTTTGATATTTCCAAGAAATCCTCCCTAAGGGTTTCCTGATATCTTGCGTAAGCCCAGTAATACCAGAACAAGTCCTCGTATTCCATGACTTTGAAAACGTTTTTCACCATGGTGTCGGTGACGTTTTGAGCGCCGTAATAGCGGTTGATCAGCCTCTTGCAGACGTCGAAGGGAACTTCGTTTTCTTCCAAAAAGGAAGCCAGATCGAAAATCTCGCCGTTATTGGCCGCGAATTCGTAATCGATCAAATAGCATTCGCGGATATCGTCACCATCCGTCAGGACTATGTTTCCTTGCCATAAATCGTTATGGCATAGGACGACGCGGTCATTCTCGATGATCTTCTCCGCCTCGTGCCTTAGCTGCGTCTCGTAATCGGTCCTGATTTTTTGACCGGACATCATCTTGTAGAAGTCGAACCTATCGTGGACCTTAAATGGTTCAAATGGGCCGGTGAAGGAATGCAACTGCTTCATTGCAAAAAGGACTTGGCAGTAAGCCTGAAATTTATCTTCCCTGTTTTTGATTTCCGACAACACGCGGTTCGGCGGTATGTATTCCTCGGATTTATAACCGGTCCTTGGGTCATAGGTCAAAACGCGTGGCATCGGCGAGCGGGGGTCTTTGGCGAGCGATTGGATAATGAGCAATTCGTCGGTCGGCCTGTTGAATTGCTCGTCCACCTTGTTCTCTTTTTTCACGCGGAAAACATAAAGCCAGTTGATGAGATAGACATCGTTTCCGGTCGAGCCGCCCAGGCGATTGATATAATGGACGCCTGTTTTAGAAACCTTTTCGAATTCTTCGATGGCGATTTGAAGGGAGTCACTCATTGCTTTGCCCTCCTTGCTTGCTGAAACGCTTCTTTCGCCTGCTTGGAAACGGAACGGAAAAAAGCGGAACGGTATTCTTTGACGATCGCCTGCCCAGGGACGGATCCCTTTCTGACATTTGATTTGGGACAGTACATGACTTCCCCATCGTTTAGCCCGCTTGCGAGAAGGCAAATCTCGCAGCCAAACGAAATTTCGGCGTCGGTCGGATTCGCTTTGCGGATGATGAGATGCGCGCCATGGTTGCCCTTAACGTGCATCCAAAGGTGGTCCTTCTCAGTGTCTAAGGCAAAGGAGAGGAAATCGTTTTGCCTGGCGTTGGTCCCGTACCAATAGGTGATTCCGCCATGGATGATTTCATGAGGCAGAAGCGATTCCGCATGTTTGGTCGTGGCAGTCTTTTTGCCTTTTTTCGGAGCAGGGGTGCACCCAAGCTCAATGGATAGCTCCCGCAAACCGTTCTCCGAACAAAACGGAAGGATCTCAACAAGTCGCTGGAACCTTTTCATTTCTTCCTGGGCTTTGGAGAGATTCGCCTCCCCATTATTCAATGAAGCCTTGGCTTTCTTTTGCCTCTTAAAGAACATTTCAGCATTCGCGGATACCGATTTTGTTTTATCCAAGGGAATTGGCGTTCCATAGTAATCCATGAACCCCGTTGATGGGTTTATCTCATCGAGATGCATGAAAATGTAGGTCCCGTATTCGCCATCCCCAATGTGCTTTTTCGCTTCCTCGATGTCGTTTTGGATCATCGTGATTTTGCGTTTTGCGGATTTTGCCTTATTGGTGACAAACGAGAACAGCTTTGCGTATTTTTGCTTGAGGGCCTTCAACCGGATTTCGTTCTCCAGCCGCTCGCACTCTTGGCAATAAAAATCGAAGTCAAAGCTTTCTTGCTCTTCCGCCGCAAATTTCCTTTCGGGCGCTTCGTAGATAAGTCCCTTCACAATCGGGCGCTTTTCGTTCAGCCCCATGTAGCGGTGGGCGGCTTCGATTTTTCCATCTTCATCTAGAAGAATCAGGTTTGCCTTAGTGGGAATCAACTCGGCGACCAAAGTCAATTTGCGTTCATGGAAGACCTCATCTAAGCCGATGAAATCAAATGCGATGATGCGGTCTCCGCCAATTTGCCTGCAGCCAGTGACGAGCGCATTGGAGAGGCTCTTCTTGCATTGCAACGCGAATTGGCCAGAGGAAGGCGGCAGATCGCTTGATTGATTGGACAAATACACCCTAGGCAATTGGCCGTCTAAGCAGAAATAGACTCTGCTCGACCGCCCAAACTGAAAATAGTAAAGGCTCTCTCCGCTTCCGGCGAAGAGGTGAATCCGCTGCTCTGCGCAACGCGATTCCAATTCCTTGGCGAGCAAGGATATTTGAGATGCCTTTAACCTCATGTATTTAATGATAACATCATTGGGAGGCCATGCGCTCCGTCTACCCTAAAAAAGATGGCCATCCATTAAAAATGGCACAGGCTTCTTTTGACGATTTCTTGCCATTTGTCCAAAAGTGATTCCGAAGTAGTTGCCAGCAAGTTTTTAAGTCCCTATAATGCGTGCATGGGAAAAGGTTTGCTCATCATTCTCTCTGGACCCTCTGGGGTAGGCAAGGGGACGGTGCGCGCAAAATTGATGGAAAACAAGGCTTTGAACCTATTCTTTTCCGTATCGATGACCACCCGTTCCCAGCGCCCAGGCGAAGTGAATGGGCGCGAATATTGGTTCGTGACCCGAGAGGAGTTCGAAAAGAACGTTGCCGATGGGAATCTTCTTGAGCACGCCGAATTCGTCGGGAATTATTACGGCACTCCCAAAGATAAAGTCGAAGAGATGCGCGAAGAAGGCAAGAACGTTTTACTCGAAATCGAGATCAACGGCGCTCAAACCGTCATGGAAAAATGCAACGATGCGATTTCCATCTTCTTGGTGCCTCCCAGCATGGAAACCTTGGAAGCAAGAATCCGCGGGAGATCGACTGAACCGGAAGAAGTGATTCAGCGTCGCTTGGCAAAGGCGAGATCCGAATTGGAGAAATCCGCGCTTTACGATTACACCGTTTTGAACGATTCTGTCGACAACGCAGCCGAAGCCATCGCGGAAATCATTCGCCGCAATATGGTAAAGTAATCGCTAAAACCAGCTCGGCTTACTTGTTTATTGCGGAGACATGCCCAACACGGAGTTCACGTCTCCGTTTTTCGTTTATAATTTTTCCGAAATGAAAATTCTCGACGTCTTTATCCAACACGCAAAGTCCGCGCTGAACCGCCCGTTCAGCTATCTTTACGATGGCGATGAGAACGTCGAAATCGGATACAGGGTCATCGTCTCTTTCGGTCACCAAGGAAGGCTTATGGGCTTTGTCACCAAGGTCATGGAAACGGATCTGACCCCCGAACAGCTTGAGCAAGCCAATGGCTTCCGCATTGACTTTATACAATCTGTGGTTGATCATGAGCCTCTTTTGAATCAAGAACTTCTTGATTTGGCAGATGAAGTCTCCGCCTATTATCTTGCGCCTAAGATTTCCGTCCTTCAGGCGATGCTTCCCCAATCCCTTCGTCCTGCCATCTCCTCTTTGAAAGGTCCAAAGATTGCCTATGAGTCCTATGTTGAGCCTATCGACTTGAACGAAGAAGGGCTGACGGATAAGCAAATCGAATCCCTTCGCCTGATTGCCAAAAGTGAAATCATCTTGAAGAAAGAGGCGGGAACACCCGCCATCATCAAGGCTCTTTTAGATAAGCAACGCATCCGCATCGTCAAGAAGGAAAAGAGGCGTCTTCATATCGAGGATTATGAAAAAGAGGAACCCCATGCATTGAATTTCGAGCAATTGAAGGCCTATGAAGCCATCCTGAATTCCGATAAAGAAGTCAATTTGCTTCAAGGGGTTACAGGGTCTGGCAAGACGGAAGTCTATCTGCATCTTTCCGAAGAGTATTTGAAACGCGGAAAGAACATTTTGATGCTTGTCCCCGAAATCGCCCTTACCCCGAGGATGGTCGAGTATTTCTCGCGCCGCTTCCAAGATAACGTAGCAATCCTCCATAGTGAATTGACCCCTGCGGAGAAATATGATGAATACCGCCGCATCGCCAGCGGCAAAGCCAGAGTGGTGGTAGGCGCTAGAAGTGCCGTCTTCGCGCCACTTTCTGATATCGGACTCATCATTTTGGACGAAGAGCACGTCGAATCCTATAAGCAGGATGGGGAACCTCATTATCACGCCAGGGAAGTCGCCATCATGAGGGCTAAGCATTTCGGCGCAAAAGTCATCCTCGGTTCTGCGACTCCTTCCTTTGAAACGAAATCCAGGGCGATGAAAGGCGTATATGGCTATGCCCTAATGACGAAAAGAGCCAATGAGAAGGCCTTGCCATCCACCCAAATAATTGACCTGACAGATAAAAGCCTTATCGATCGCCAAACAAAGATTTTCTCTTCCGTTTTGCTAAAAAAGCTGACCCGTGTAGTCGAAAACGGCGAGCAAGCCATCCTTTTGATTAACCGAAGAGGCTACTCGTCTTATGTCACTTGCTCCAGCTGCGGGCATATATTCACCTGCCCCAGCTGCCATGGCAATCTGACATATCACAAAGAGGACGGCATGCTCAAATGCCATCACTGCGGATATGTTATCCAATATCCGGAAACATGCCCCGAATGCGGTTCGACCCAAATCATGCGGGTTGGTTTCGGAACGGAGAGAATCTGCAAGATCCTTTTGGAGAGATTCCCCGACATGCGGATTGGGCGTCTGGACTCCGATATCGGAAAAGTCAGGAATAATGTCCAAAAGACATTGGATGAATTCAAACGCCACGAATATGACGTTTTGGTCGGTACCCAGATGATCGCAAAAGGCCATGACTTCCCGCTTGTGACCCTTGTCGGCGTGGTTTTGGCGGATATCGGATTATCGCTGCCGAGCTTCCGCGCCAACGAAGCGACCTTCCAATTGATCGCGCAATGCGTCGGAAGGTCGGGCAGGGGAGAAAAACAAGGTGAAGCCTTAATCCAAACATATAACCCGACGCATTACGCGATCACTCTGGGCGCTGCGCAGGATTATGAAGCTTTTTATCGCCGCGAAATGCAAACCAGGAAAATCAGCCAATACCCTCCGTTCGTGTTCTTGATCGCGATTGAAGTCACTTCCAAAAATGAGGAGAAATGCGTGCAGGGTGCGCATGATTTAAAGAAAGCAATACTCGCGCAAGGGTTCGAGGACGTGACCGTCCTTGGGCCCATCGTCCCTTATTACAGCTTTGTGGCCGAACGCCATCACAGGGCTTTGCTTATCAAATATAAGCGCTGCCCAGAATTGAAGCCCTATCTGCAATCTCTGCAGGTGGAACTAAGCGGCAAAGGCGGCATTGAATTCAGCTTTGATGTCGATCCTTCGGATTATTGACACCCACACACGCGTCCGTGTGTTATACTTATCTGCGACGAAGTTTTTTTGAGGCACAAAAATGATCACCATCCAAATCCTAGGATTAGACCAATTCGTTGTCGGACATTATTCTGCCGACCACACTGGCAATCTGGCCCAGTTATTCGAGACTGAGGAAAACGACATTAATTTCTACGCTCCCAACTCGATGATATTCCACAATGGCGCCGAGCAAACGAGTTGGCACACAATCGTGATTGTGAGATTGCCCGAAAAATTCCACCCGCTCGAAGACGCCGTTGCGGATTACCTGCTGAAGACGCTGACCGAATTCTCCATCAACGTCGAAGTCCAATTCGAGTATTACGAGGAGCATCATCGCCACGCTTCCATCAACCCCAACTATCCGCGGTACATAACCTCTGAGCAAATCCGGGACGTATCGCTGGAGCAGGACTACCTTCCTGGGCTAGGAGGGGATGAGGAAGAGCCCGAAGATGCGGAAGGGGAGGAGATTTCCGAAGAAGAAGTCGACCTCACCGACCCTGAGCAAGTGTTCCTCGGCAATGCATTCGAAGGATTCGAAGAAGCGTTGGCAGGCGAAGGCAAACGCAACAAATAACAGGAGGAAAAGACAATGCAAGAACTTGACCTATCCATTTCCATTCTAAACGAGATCATCGACTCGAACGTTCCTTTCGCGGAATCTCTCCGCAAGGTGTTCCAGGCCGATGCTTCGATCCGTCCGCTCCGCTCAGCCGTAGCCGGCTTGGTCGGATGCGTGCTGCGTCACCTTATCCTTTTCGATAAACTGGCCGCTCCTTTCTCCGAATTCACCCAAGAAGAGAAAAGAAGGCTCTATTTGGGCTTAGCCAATAACTATTACTACCGCCGTTTCGACGCCGAAGCGATCAAAGCGGAAATCAAAGAGAGCCTCGGTGAGGAGAAATTCGCCCTCTGCGCCCCTTTGTTCGATAAAGCCGGCAACCCGGATTCCTACATCCCCGAAGACGTCGCCAAAGCCAGCAACGAATATTTATCGCTCCGCTACAACGTCCCCATCTGGGTCATCAAAGTGCTTGAGCACTTCGGCTATTCCAACACCTACAAGACCCTTAGGGTCTATGTCCGCCCAGCGGCCTATTATCTCCGCGCCAGGGATATGCTAAACGTCGATGAGCTGCTCGCAAGCGGCGATTATGAGAAGACCCCAGTCGAGAAGATCCTTCTCTACAAAGGCAAGAACCCGCTCCGCAAAGTGGATGCTTACCGCGAAGGCAAATTGTTCGACGAAAAGCCATTCGTCAAATGGCTCATCGAGAACAATCTCGTCCAAGAGCCCCAGGAGGTATTGCTTTATAACGGCAACGCCAGCGACTCCTTGGAACGCGAGCTCATCGAGACCTATGGCGACAAAATCGGCATGAACATCGGCGTCAAATCCGTCGACGAGAAGCTCGCCGTCAGCCGCCTCATCAAAGAGAAAGGCCTGCATAACGTCAATTTCTTCTCGGCCGACCCCCTCGCGATGGAGGCTTCGATCTCCCGCCCGCAGGATCTCGTCATCGTGAGCCCCGATTCCACCAATTTCGATTTGATTCCGCTGACCCCAGATTACCTTCTCCATTTCGATAAGCCCGGCATGGACGCTTTGTTCGAGAATCAGAAGAAAGCGCTCGAAGGCTGCGCCAAATACGTCGAAGTGGGCGGCAAACTCGTTTACGTCATCTCCACCATCTCACAGAAAGAAGGCCACAGCACCATCGCCTCCTTCCTCCGCCAGCACGAGGAATTCGTCTTGGTCGAGGAGAAGCAGCACTTCCCGTTCGAGGAACTGTCCAGCGCCTTCTATGTTGCGATCTTGCAGAAAAAGGAGAAAGTCGTTTCGGCCGAACCCCCGATCGGTGAGCTTTCGTCCATCGCCTCCAAACCGTCGGTTTCTGCCAGCGCTGCAGCAAAATGAAGAAAAACATCTTCGACTACACCCTTTCCGGCTTGACGGAAGAATTCGTTTCCCGCGGGCAGACCAAGTTCCGCGGGAAGCAGATTTTCCAGTGGGTCTACCAAAAACGCGTTTTCGATTTCTCCGCCATGAGCGACGTCTCCAAGGCGTTCCGCGAGGAACTCGACCGCGACTTTTGCATTTCCATCCCGAAGATCTACACCAAGCAGGAATCCGAAGACGGAACCATCAAACTATTGCTTGAACTGGAAGACGGCGCGAAGGTCGAAACCGTCTTGATGCCATACCGCTACGGCAACGCCGTCTGCGTATCGAGCCAAGTCGGCTGCAACATGGGCTGTGCCTTCTGCGCGTCCGGCCTGCTCAAAAAGGAAAGGAACCTCACCGTTGCCGAAATGGTGGGGGAGGTCATGGCGATCGCCGAGATTCTGCGCGAGACCAAAAACGCGACCGTGACCCATATCGACGTCATGGGCACGGGCGAGCCTTTCGACAATTTCGATAACGTCATGTCCTTCCTGGACATCATGAACGAGCCCTTTGGCTTGGCGATCGGATCAAGGCATATCACCGTCTCGACCTGCGGACTCATCCCGGGCATCAAGAAATACGGCGAGGATAAGCGTCAGTTCAACCTGGCGTTGTCCCTCCATGCGCCCAACGATGAAATCCGCCGCCAGATCATGCCCGTCTCCCGCGCATACCCGATCGATGACCTATTGGATTCCCTTGCCGTCTATCAGGAAAACGGCGGCAGGAGAGTCACCCTCGAATATATCCTCCTCCGCGATTTGAATGACACGATCGCCTGCGCGGATGAGCTGGCTTCCATCATAAAGAAGCACCACGTGTATGCATTAATCAACCTGATTCCCTATAACGAAGTCAAGGAAAAGCCTTATCGCCGCAGCAGCAGGGATAGGGTCAAAGCCTTCGCCGACCGCCTTATCAAGCACGGCCTCAACGCCACGATCCGCAAAGAGTTCGGCGGCGATATCGATGCCGCCTGCGGCCAGCTCAGGGTGAAAACCGCAGCCAGCGAGGTTAAGCCATGAGCGGCAAGGTCTACAAAGGCGCGTTCGCCTTCAAAACCGATATCGGCAAGATTCGCATCAACAATGAGGATCAGGCTTTCGTCGCGGTCAATGGCCATGGCGAAGTCCTGCTTTGCGTCTGCGATGGCATGGGCGGGCAGAACAAAGGGGATTATGCATCAAAAATGGCATCCTCCATGCTTTCATCGGCTTTTTTGGAAAAGAAAAAGACTTCGCCCTTCTTCGCGAAGTCTTGGCTTGTCAAAGCCATCAAAAAAGCCAATGCAGCCATCTATAAAGAAGCGACCTCGAATCCTGTTTATTCCGAGATGGGGACGACCTGCGTCTGCGTCATGATCTGCCAAAACCGCTTGATCGTCGCTAACGTCGGCGATTCAAGGGCCTATTCGTTCTATAACGGAAGGCTGGGAAAACTGACGGAAGACCAGACTTACGTCGATTATCTTCTGAGGACCGGCAAAATCGAAGAGACCGAAACGGCCACCCGCAGCGATCGCCATGTATTGATGAATGCCCTCGGCATCTATCCATCCGCATCGCTGGACAGCAAAATCGTTCCTTACTATGGAGAATCGATTTTGCTATGCAGCGATGGTTTGTACAACAATCTCTCCGAGAGCGAGATCAGGGCTTGCCTCGGGACGGAAGACCGCCCTGACGAAAAGGTGAATACCTTGATATTCGAAGCAAACGAACACGGCGGAAGCGACAATATCGCCGTTGCATATTGGGAGTGCGTCAATGATTAAGATCGGTGACAAAATCGATGACCGTTATCGCATCCTTTCCCGTATCGCGACGGGCGGCATGGCCGATGTCTATGAGGCTTATGACCTGCTCGGGAAGCGGAACGTCTCCATCAAGGTCATGAAGGAAGAGCTGCTCAAGAACCCGCTGAATGCGGCGCGCTTCAAAAACGAAGCGGCGACGGCGGCAAGCCTGAATCATCCCAACATCGTCCGCGTATATGGACGCGGCATGATTGAGAATCGCCCCTATATGGCCAACGAATATGTCCGCGGGCAAACGCTGCGCGATAAGCTCAATTTCGCGATTTCGCTTTCCCTTGCGGATGCATGCGAGGTCATGCTGCAGCTGACCGCAGGCGCGGATTATATCCATAAGCACGGCATCGTCCATCGCGACATAAAGCCCGATAACCTCTTCTACCTTGCGGACGGAACCGTCAAGATATCCGATTTCGGCATCGCCGCCCAAATCGGATATGAATCGCAGGACGATTCGGTTCCGGGCACAATCTATTATTGCGCTCCCGAAATGCTGACCGGCGGGCCCGCATCGATCGCAAACGATATCTATTCCATGGGCATCGTGTTCTATGAATGCCTTACCGGCAGGGTTCCTTTCGATGGGCAGACCCCGGAGGAAGTGGCGATGAAGCAAATCAAGAAACGCTTCCCCGAGCCCAGCAAATCCGTGCCATCCTTGCCTCGCTCCATCGATAAGATCATCATCACAGCATGCCGCACGCGCGCGGATGAGCGCTTCATCAGCGCCGCGCAGATGCACCAAGCGATCCTCGACGCGATGGCGGATAAGGACAATTTCAAAGAGAGGAAAGGTCTTTTCTCAAAGATCTTTGGGTTCAAATGATCGTCGCGCCTTCCATTCTTTCGGCTGACCCAAGCAAGCTAGGCGATGAGATCAAAATCTTCGCCGAGGCCGGCTCCCAATACATCCACCTCGATGTGATGGATGGCGTTTTCGTTAGGCGAGAAACTCACTTCAGCCCCGATTTCGTGAAGGGCATGCATACGGATTTGGTGAAAGACACCCATTTGATGGTGGCCGACCCTCTGCGCAAAATCCCGCTATACGCTGCGGCTGGAAGCGACAACATCACCTTCCATTTCGAAGCGTGCCGCGGCCAAACGGAAATCCATGAATGCATCAAACTGATCCATCTCCTTGGCAAGAAAGCAGGATTGTCCATCAAACCCAATACGCCGGTCGAATCATATCTGCCGTTCTTAGATGAAATCGATTTGGCCCTCATCATGTCGGTTGAGCCTGGCGAAGGCGGCCAATCGTTCATGGAAAAATCTCTCGAGAGGATTGCCTGGCTTGCGGAAAAACGCAAAGACGGCTACCGCTACCTTATCGAGGTTGATGGAGGCATCAATCTTGAAACAGGCAGGAAATGCGCCGAAGCAGGCGTGGATATCCTTGTTTCCGGAACCTATATCGTCCGCGCTGAGCATCCTGCAGAAAGAGTGAAGGACTTGCTGGCATTATGAAGGCCTATGCATTGTTTGGCATATTCGTCGCAGCTATAGTGCTCTTTTTCGCGCTGTATCTTATCTTCGGCAGACTCCATTACAAGAAGAAGACCAATGGTCAGCGCTATGACTATCTGACGATGTTCCCGTTCGAGATGTCGGAAGGGGAGTCGCCCTTTATGCCTGCGACCAGGATCTTCTTGGCTCTGTTCCAAATCGCGACGGTTCTTGGTTCCATCTATTTGATCTATCTATTCCCGTCCTTCAATTACATGATCGGCATCGTCATCATCTATGGCGTTTCCTGCCTTTTGAAAGCGGGAGGCTCTTTGATGATGAACTTCGCCCCCGCCTATGCGGGCAAACCTCATCTATTATCATTCGTCGGCTATTTGGCGGCATTCGCTTTGTCCGAGGCCTTGGCGGGAATCTGCTTCCTCAACCTCAGAGGTTTCTCCTCCCCATTGGCTTTGACCTTCACGATCATCTCATTCATCCTGGCTCTGTGCGGAATGCTTTTCGCGGCGAATCCGAGGATGAGCAAGTGGGCCAACCTCAAGTCCACGATGGAGCAGGATGGATCGATCACGACCTCACGCCCCCGCCCATTTGTCTTGGCGGCGTCGGAGTGGGGATTGACCCTTTTGGATCTGCTTGGCATTTTGACTTCGGTCATCGGGTTCTTCGTCATCGCCATCATCTCTGCGCAGTAGGCAGGATACGAAAAAGCGGCCGGATGGCCGCAATTTTTCAAATCGTTTTTAGAGCGTCGCGATGAAAAGGGGATTACTTATCGCCTTCGGGCTTCTGCTGGGCCTTGATGGTCTTGTTGAGGGTGCGGTAAGCACGCGCAGACATACGGACTTCGACCATCTGTCCATCGATGTTGACTTTGTACTTCTGGAGATTGACATTCCAGCGACGGCGGGTAGCCCTCAGAGAGTGGCTGCGCGCATTGCCGCTGACCGGGCCTTTTCCGGTGACGGGGCATACTCTTGACATATTAAATACCTCTCGCGCTCTAAACGCGTGGGTAATATTAGCATACGCCCACTCGATAGGCAAATATTTATTTGACAATCTCGTCATGCCTCCGCGATTTTTGGCTATTTAATCGGCATTCCCGCGCAAATAATGCAATTAAAGACTCAAAACGTACAATTAATGCCTTTTCGCCTTTATACGTCCGCGCGCATCATGTAAAATGTTAGGCGCTCAAATATCCAAGGAGGTTTGCATGGGTATACAGATAGCTGCCATGATTCTGGCGGGAGGCAAGGGAACTCGCCTCAAAGCTTTAACGCGCAAGACCGCAAAGCCGGCGGTCAGCTATGGAGGAAAGTATCGCATCATCGATTTCCCTCTCTCCAACTGCGCGAATTCCAATATCAACCACGTCGGCGTTTTGACTCAATATGAATCCAGCGAGCTCAACACCTACATCGGCAACGGCAAGAACTGGGGCCTCAACGGCGTCAATTCCTTGACCTCGGTCTTGACTCCGAAACAGACGGAGGAGGGTTCGAACTGGTATAAAGGAACCGCCGACGCCATCTATCAGAACATCGACTGGCTCGATCAAATCGACCCAGACTATGTCTTGATCCTTTCGGGCGACCACATCTATTGCACGACCTTCGACGCGATGCTCGCCCGCCATAAGGCTTCGAAAGCCGACTGCACCATCTCGGTCTATCCGGTCCCGATGGAAGAAGCGAGCCGCTTCGGCATCCTGGAGACCGACGAGAACGGCATCATCACCGCGTTCAAGGAAAAACCCAAGGTCCCGAAGAGCAATCTCGCCTCCATGGGCATCTATATCTTCACCTACAAAGTCCTCAGGGCATGCCTGGTGGAAGACGCCAAAGACGAATCATCCGACCATGACTTCGGAAAGAACATCATCCCGATGATGATGGCCTCTGGCAAGAAACTGGTGTCCTATACCTTCCATGGCTATTGGAAAGACGTCGGAACCATCTCCTCCCTCCATCAGGCCAACATGGATCTCCTCCTTTCCGGCGATCCGGCCGTGAACCTATTCACCATCCAAGCAAACCAAACGATCTACACCGAAGATAACCACGCCCATCCGCAATACATCGGGCCCAACGCATCGGTCCGCGATTCCTTGGTCAACCAAGGCGCCGAGATCGAAGGCAGCATCGACCACTGCGTCGTCTCAAGCGACGTATTAGTCGAGGAAGGGGCGGTTGTGCGCAACTGCGTATTGATGCAGGGCAGCGTCATTTCCAAAGGCGCCCACGTCGAGAACGCCATGATCGCGCCGTATAGCCTCGTCGAGCCCGGCGAGGAAATGATCGGCAAACCGGACGATATCTTGCTCATCGCCAACGCGAAAGGGAGGAACTAAGACCTATGAAAGACGTTATCGGATTATTGAATCTCCATTCTTCCCCCAACCTCCATCCCATGACCGATTCCCGCCCGCTCGCGTCCACTTCCTTCATGGGACGCTACGCGGTCATCGACTTCGCGCTTTCCAATTTCTGCAACTCCGACATCTCGACCGTCGGCATTTTGGTCAAAGACCATCTCCGCTCCATCTTGAAGCATCTCGGCTCGATGGATGCTTGGGTCACCAACACCAAAATCGGCCAGAAGGTCATCATGTACAACGAATCCGCCCATGACGATCCCGCCACCAACACGGATTTGAACAACATCTGCGAAAACGACTGGGTGCTCTACGATTCCGATGCCAATTACATTGTCATCCTTCCCGCCCACATCATCGCCCCAATCGACCTCCGCCCCGTTTTGGAAGAGCACATCGCCCGCAACGCGAAGATCTCCGTCATCGCCACCAAAGTCAAGGACGCGTCGAAAGAATACCTTAACGAGACCATCCTCCGCCTCGCCAGCGACGGCTCGGTGGAAGAAGCCTATGCCAACGATGGCAAGATGCATGAGGAAGCCGTCGTCTCGATGGCGGCTTACATCATCAACCGCACCGTCTTCGCCGACATGGTCCATCACTTCTCGCGCATGAACAACCGCATCGACGTGAAGACCCTTATCTACCAAGTCGCTTTGGAAGGCAATTACAAAATCTACGCCCACCTCTACGAAGGCTATTCCCGCTGCATCGACACCTTCGAGCATTACATCCAATACAGCTTCGAGCTGTTGGACCGCAAAAAGAGGGAGCAGCTCTTCGCCACCGGGCTTCCGATTTACACCCTTACCCATGACACGGTCCCCGCGATTTACGGGGAAGGCGCCAACGTGTGCAATTCCTTCATCTCCAACGGCGCCCTCGTCGAAGGAACCGTCATCAATTCCATCATCGGGCGCAACGTCAAGATCTCCAAAGGAGCGGTGGTCCGCAATTCCATCATCTTCTCAACGACCACCATCGCCGAGAACGCGAAGGTCGACCATTGCTTGATCGACAAGTATTCGCTGATCACCCGCGGCCATGAAATCGCGGGAACGGAATCCGCCGTGCGTTACGTCTTCCAGGGAGCGATTCTATGAAGATCGCCAACGTCGCAAGCGAAATCAATCCCCTTTGCAAAACCGGCGGTTTGGCCGATGTCGTCTACGCGCTTTCGCGTCAGCTCGTGAAAGTGGGGGATGAGGTCATCTGCATCCTCCCCCTGTACCGCAAGATACAGGCATCGGGCAAATTCGAATACCGTTACATCGGCTCATACGATGTCGTGATGGATTGGAGGGTGCAGAATGCCCAGATCTATATGCTGAAGATCCAAGGCATCACCTTCTACCTCATCGGCAACGACTATTATTTCGGACGCGATGGCATCTATGGCTATGATGACGATGGCGAGCGTTTCGCCTTCTTCACCCTTGCCGCCAAATCGCTATTCAAGTTCATCGACTTCACGCCCGACATCGTCCATGTCCACGACTGGCAAGCCGGCATGCTGCCGGTATTGCTCAAAGTCGATAGCGAAGACAGGGATAGATTCGCCCACACCCATAGCGTTTTGACCATCCATAACCCCGCCTTCAAAGGCTACATCGGCAAGGATGGCTTAAAAGGCCTATACAATCTGCCCGAAAGCCTATACGACGATGGCTCCGTCCGCTTCGACGGCATGGTCTCCACCTTGAAGGCCGGCATCGTGTTCGCGGATAAAATCACCACCGTCTCCCCGCAGCATGCCCAAGAGCTTTTGACTCCCGAATTCTCCCAGGGCCTCCATGGCGTTTTGGAATATCGCCGCGGCGATTTCTTCGGAATCGTCAACGGCATCGACGAAGAGGAATGGGATTCCTCCGTCGATCCGAAACTGCCATACCATTACTCCGCGAAATCCTTCCCCCGCGGCAAAGCGGAAAACCGCAAAGCCTTATGCCAACTCGCCGGCTTGAAAGATAATGAAGGGCCATTGTTCGGACTCGTATCACGCCTTACCTATCAAAAAGGCATTGATTTGGTCATCGCGGTGGGCCGCGGAATCTTGGAACGCGGCGGAATGCTTGCGATTCTGGGCTCCGGCGAATATGAGCTGGAAGAAGGACTTAAGAGGCTGCAAGCCGATTTCCCCGAGACCTGCTCGGTCTATATCGGCTATAGCGATGACCGCGCCCATCTTATCTATGCGGCCAGCGACTTCTTCCTGATGCCATCGCTATTCGAGCCATGCGGCATCGGCCAAATGGTCGCAGAACGCTATGGCGCCCTTCCTATCGCCCGCGATACCGGCGGATTGCACGACACCATCGTCGATTATTGCGGGTCAAATGAGGATGTCGCGACCGGATTCCTGTTCCGCGATTATGATTACGGCGGACTCAATTATGGCGTCCATGAAGCCGAAAGGGCCTTCCGCGATAAGCCCGTCTTCCGCGCTTTGCAGAAGAACGCGATGCTCGTCGACCACGGCTGGGCCGCATCCGCGAATCTGTACCGTGGCATGTATCTTGAACTCCTAAATCGATAAGGGGTCGCCTCTTTTTGGGAAAATATGCGTCTAGGGATGGCTTAATGCCCGACCTAGACGCTTTTATTATGGGCAGGAAAATGGCAAATTCTTCATACTTGAAGAATAACTCCTATGACTTTTCATTTTCCTGCCCTATAATTGCCCCTGTATGGCTTACCAATTTAAAGACATTGAGGCGAAGTGGCGGAAATACTGGGCGGACCACGCCACTTACTATTGCGATACCTCAGACTTCTCAAAACCAAAATACTACGCCCTGGACATGTTCCCTTATCCTTCTGGCCAAGGACTTCACGTCGGACATCCCGAAGGATATACGGCAACCGACATCATCTCCCGCATGAAGAGGATGCAGGGCTTTAACGTCCTCCACCCGATGGGCTGGGACGCTTTTGGCTTGCCCGCCGAGCAATTCGCGATCAAGAACAACAAGCACCCTGAGATCTTCACCCGCGCGAACATCGAGCATTTCAAAAACCAAATCAACGCTTTGGGCCTTTCCTATGACTGGACCAAGGAAATCGCGACCATCGATCCAGATTACTACAAATGGACGCAATGGATCTTCTTGCAGATGTTCAAGCATGACCTTGCTTACGTAAGCGACATCCCCGTCAATTATTGCCCTGAGCTTGGCACCGTTTTGGCCAACGAAGAAGTGGTCGACGGAAAGTCCGAAGTCGGCGGATTCGACGTCATCCGCATGCCGATGCGCCAATGGATCCTGAAGATCACCGAATACGCGGATAGGCTAGACGAAGACCTAGCCGATCTCGATTGGCCGAAGTCCACTCTTGAGATGCAGCATAACTGGATTGGCAAATCCACCGGCGTCTCCATTTCTTTCTCCGTCGCCGACTCCGATGAGGAATTCAAAGTCTTCACGACCCGCGTGGATACATTGTTCGGCTGCACCTATTGCTGCCTCGCCCCTGAGCATCCGCTCGTCAAAAAACTGGTGACTCCTGAGCAAAAGGAAGCGGTGGAGGAATATGTCGAAGCCTCTGCCCGCAAATCGGATTTGGCCCGCACTTCCACTGAAAAAGAAAAGACCGGCGTCTTCCTTGGCGTATACGCCATCAACCCGATCAACGGGAAGAAAATCCCCGTTTATGTCGCCGACTATGTCCTAGGCTCCTATGGGTCAGGCGCCGTTATGGCCGTCCCTGCCCATGACGAGCGCGACTATGCGTTTGCCAAAAAGCATGGCCTGGATATGATTCAGGTTTTGGAAGGCGATATCTCCGAAAACGCGATGACGGGCGATGCCAAACACATCAACAGCGACTTTGCCAACGGTTTGGATATCGCAGGCGCGAAAGCCGCCATCACCAAAAAACTGGAAGAATTGGGCAAAGGCGAATTGAAGATCAACTACAAACTGCGCGACTGGATTTTCTCCAGACAGCGCTATTGGGGCGAGCCGATCCCTGTCGTCACCTTGGAAGACGGCACCGAATTCCCGATTCCCGAGGATCAATTGCCTCTCACTTTGCCTGAGATGTCCAACTATAAGCCCGACACCAACGGCAAGCCTCCTCTAGCAGGCGCCCCATCGGAATGGCTTAACTATGAGACGCCCGACGGCAGGAAAGGCATCCGCGAAACCAACACCATGCCCCAATGGGCTGGTTCCTGCTGGTATTACATCCGCTACATCGATCCGCATAACCCAAATGCCATCGCCGATCCGAAGCTTTTGGAACACTGGCTCCCTGTTGATTTGTATGTCGGCGGAGCCGAGCATGCCGTTTTGCACTTGCTCTACGCCAGGTTCTGGCACAAATTCCTCTATGACATCGGCATTGTCAAAACCAAAGAGCCATTCAAGAAGCTCTATCATCAAGGCATGATTTTGGGCGCCAATGGCGAGAAGATGTCCAAATCCCGCGGCAATGTCGTGAACCCTGATGACATCATCGAAAGCCATGGTGCTGACTCCCTTCGTTTGTTCGAGATGTTCGCGGGACCTCTTGAGGAACGCAAACCTTGGTCCACGACCGGACTCGATGGCGCAAAGCGCTTCATTGAGCGCGCCTTCCGAATTCTCGATGACGAGAATTTCCGCGCCAAATTGTCCGATGAAAATTCAGGCGAGCTCGACTATTCCTACAATTTCTTGGTCAAGAAAGTCTCGGCTGATTTCGAAGCGCTTGGCTTCAATACGGCAATCGCCCAGATGATGGTCTTCATCAACGACTGCTATAAGGCCGAAAAGATCTACCGTCCCTACTTCGAGGGATTCGTGAAGATGTTCTCCTGCGTCTGCCCCTTCGTCGGGGAAGAGATGTGGCAGATGATGGGTCACAAAGACCTCATCACCTTCGAGCCTTGGCCAGCTTACGATGAGTCCAAACTCAAGAAGTCGACCATCAACATGGCCCTCTCGATCAACGGAAAGACGAGGGACGTGCTTGAATTAGACGCCGAAGTCACCGAAGAAGAAGCGGTGAAGGTCGCGATGGCTTCCGAGAAAGCAAAGCCCTTCTTAGAAGGCAAAACCATTCGCAAGGTCATCTTCGTCAAGGGCCGCATCCTTAACATCGTCGTCGCTTAATCGCTGATTCAATTGGGCAGCAACGCGCTTCCGTCGTTGCTGCCTTTTTCTTTTGATGTAAGCATTTTCATATGCGCACGCACGCATAAAACAATATAATGATTTCGCTTCGCCACCAGGCATAGGCTCGGGGCGAAAGTCGGAGGCATGGTTATGCTATTAGCCGTTGACGTCGGGAACACACTGACGGACCTTGGTTTTTATGAGGGCGATAAACTCCTTCACCTCTACAAAACCCGCTCGGAGACGAGCAAAAGCTATGAGGAGTATATTGCGACGCTGACTCTGTTCTTGAAGTCAGAAGGCATCGACAAAAAACAGATCACCGGAGGAATATTCTCCTCCGTTGTCCCATCATTATCCGAAATCTGGAAACGCATCTTCCAAGAGTACTTTGGAGTGCGCCCGTTTTTTGTCGGCCCTAAGCTATCGACGGGCATTAAAATTGACACCGATAACCCAAAAGAAGTAGGTGCTGATTTAATATGCGATGCGGTTGGCGCAAAAGAGAAATATGGACCCCGTTGCATCATTTGCGATCTAGGAACGGCTACGAAGACCATTCTTTTAGATGACAAAGGAGCCTTTGCTGGCTGCACGATTGGAACCGGTCTTGCCGTAGGCTTGCAAGCCCTTGTCCATAACACGGCGGTTCTTCCTGAGGTCGGGCTAGTCACGCCTAAGAAAGTGCTTGGGAAAAATACCGTTGATTCCATGAACAGCGCCTTTACCTACGGGACCGCATTCGAACTTCGAGGACTGGCTGATGCCATAGAAAAAGAAGCGGGTTATCCATGCAAACGCATTCTTTGCGGCGGTTATAGCCGATACATAAAGGACTTATTGCCCGATTTCATTTACGACGAGACTTTGCTTCTCGATGCATTGTTAACGTTATATAAGAGGAATTCAAAATGAACGAACCCACAAGATTTGGCGGCATCCTTTCGATTATCGCCTTAGTCATCGCGGTTGTTTTCACCGCCCTTATCCTGAACTCGATGCACGGCAAGAAAAAACCGGTCGGAGAAACCATCCGCGATATGGTTGTGAACGCCATGTTCATAGCCATTGTCTTGATCATGACTTTCGTGCCGAATGTCGGCTATATTACAGTCACGCCCCTCATATCTTTCACTTTAATCCATCTCCCCGTCCTTCTTGCGGCATCCCTATTCGGATGGAAGAAAGGCCTCTTCATGGGATTCGTGTTCGGATGCTCCAGTTACGTCCAAGCTCTAACGGGCGGCGTCGCTGGGCTGAACTTGCTATTCGCTCACCCCTGGACCGCCATTCCGCCCCGCGCATTGTTCGGCTTAATTGCAGGAATTGTGTTTTCCTTAATAAGGAAACTTCACAAAGGGGGTCTGAAAGGCCTATACTTAGGC
>CAMORJ010000017.1 GCA_946623775.1 uncultured Bacillota bacterium
TCAAAGAGTCAAAACCTTCGCCATAGCCAGCAATGGCGTTAATGCGGGTGGACCCGGCCGCAATGGCGGAGATAAGTCCTGTATCTTCATCGACGGTGGCTATGCTTTCGTCCTCGGATTCGAATAAGAAAACTCGCGAAGCGTCTTCGGGTTCGACGGAAAGGATCGCCTCCGCATCATAAGTCCCACCTACGCTCAACGTGATGGAGTTGGGATCGAATTGTATGGAGGTCGCAGCGACGATGGGGTTAACGGTGACAGGCAATTCCGCAGTGGCGGTTTGAGCGTTCTTGGTTGCGGTGACGGTAATGGAAGTGGAACCGGCGCTGACGCCTTGAACGACGCCTTGGTCAGAAACGGTGGCGATGCCGCTGTCCGCGGATGAATATGTTATGGCGCCGGAATGCGCGCCAAGGCGGATGGGTTGCGACTCGCCCACGGCGATATTCAAGCTGGATTGCTTTAACGTGACGTAAGGGTTATCGATGTCCAAAAGCTCGCCAACATCCAGCCTTCCACATTGAATATTGGATGGCCCAACATCAGGCAAACTAGAATCCCAATCGCTGACTGGAACCATCTTGCTTGCATAATTCCCGATATCGGAAGCGGTTGCTTGCAATTGCGTCAGGAATTGGTCTGGCGTTCCATTTGGATACTTTTCTCTCCATAAGGCAGCAGCGCCAGCGATGATTGGACTGGAGAAAGAAGTGCCTTGAGTGTCGTCGTATCCATGCTGAATACTGTATTCGGATCCAAGTTGATGGGCGGTGTAAACATAACCAGGGGCGAGGATATCTACATTGATTTCACCGGTTTGCCCCGCTTTAACATAATTTGTGAAAGCCGCTAGGGTGTCGGGGTCTCCATACTCCAACGCTCCCACGCCGATAACATGCGCATTGCACGCTGGATAGGATTTATGCCAAGTGGATTCGTTTCCTGCCGATGCAACGACGATGACGCCCGCGTTATATGCTGCTAGGCAGGCGTCTTCTAAGTACGAGGATAATCCTGAACTGGCCGTATGCTTATCGCCCCAACCATCAGTGAAAGAATCTTCATACCCGCCGAGGGACATGTTGATAACATCAACGCCCTGCGAAATGGCGTAGTAAATCGCCTCTTCCACTGCGGCGAAGGTAAAATCGATCTTGATTGCGAGAATGTTGGCGTCAGGGGCGATGCCTACGCCTCCGACTCCGTTGATCGGGGCGGCGGCAGTGGAGGAAGTATTTGTGCCGTGAGTCGCCCATTTGTGGCCGCCCTTCCCGTCGGACTCCCAATCTTCGGCGATACAGCTTGGATTGCTGGCGTAGTCGTCATAATAGACGTAGTAGTCTCCATTTTCGTCTTGATCGAGCCAGTAAGAACGAGATTCGGGAAGAATGGCGCTTGTTCCATCGCTTCTAATGAATTCTGGGTGGTTGTAGTCAAACCCATCATCAATAATCGCGATGGTTGTTCCTTGGCCAGTATAGGATGACCAAACGCTTTCGATATCTCCGATCATGTCGGGACTGTGCGAACGGAGAAGTTGGCTAGAGTATTTAGGGTCGGAAGGCCGAAGCGTTTTGTCGGCCTTGATCAATCCGGTTGGGTCTTCGAGCTTCGCTGCGAAGTAAGCATCCTTCGATTCCACGTAATCCCCAGCCCTATATTCACGGCGGAGGTTACCATACATCGCCGCGCCTAAAAGCAACGATAATGCTGGAATCAGTAGAAACGCGGGATGCTTTGCCTTCATAAAAAGTCAGGATGTTTCCGTTTAAACGGAAATATTATTCCTTTTGGGTTATTGATTGCCAAATATTACTTTATGTTTTTGTGAAGACTATATGGTGTCCAATTATCGCTTGAGTCTGAAAAAGGGCGCGGACGTGTATCGATTTTCAAACAAAAAAAGCCAAGCAAAATGCTTGGCAAAATAATAGGCAAAGATTATCTTTGGACGCGCCCAGAAGCATCTCCGCCCATCAAGGTTTCAACCTCTTTGGCTGTAACGTGATTATAGTCGCCAGGAATGGTTTGCTTCAATGCGCTTGCTGCGACGGCGAAGTTGATTGCAAGACTTGGATCGTCGTAGTGGGTCAAGCCATAGATGAGGCCCGCGGAGAATGAATCCCCTCCGCCGACTCGGTCTACAATGGGGTTGATCTCATAATGTTTGGACAGATAGAACTGACCCTCTATGACAAGGGCGCCTGCCCAGCCGTTGCAAGATGCGGACTTCGACTCGCGAAGCGAAGTCGCGGCGCCTTTAAAGCCGTATTGGCGGCAAAGCTCTTTTAGCATTGCCTCGTATTTCTCAACATCGAGTTTGCCCGAAGTCACATCTTCGTCCAGCTTAAAGCCAAGGCAATTCTGGGCGTCTTCTTCGTTTCCGATGGCATAGTCCACGTATTCCATAAGCGGAACTAGGCACGCCTGCGCTTGCTCTTTTGTCCAAAGCTTGCTGCGGAAATTCAAATCGAAAGAGGTGGTGATGCCTTTTTCTTTGGCTTTTTGCAGCGCGAGTTTTGTAATCTCGGCGCAGGAAGCACTCAATGCTGGCGTGATGCCGGAGATATGCAACCAGCCGACGCCCTCTAGGAGCTTGTCAAAATCGAATTCTTCGGGTTTGGCATCGGCGATGGCGCTGTGGGCGCGATCGTAGATGACTTTGGATGCGCGCATGGATGCGCCCGTTTGCAGGAAATAGATTCCAAGGCGGTTTCCTCCGCGGATGATGCGGGTCGTGTCGACGCCGAATTCGCGAAGGGAATTTACAGCGCTTTGGCCGATGTCATTGGTCGGAATTTTGGATAGGAATAAAGCGTCGCAGCCATAATTCGCAAGGGAAACAGCAACGTTGGCTTCGCCTCCGCCATAGCAGACATCAAAAGATTTGGCTTGGACGTATACCTGATTCCCTGGAGTGGAAAGGCGGAGCATCAATTCACCTAAAGTAGCGTATTTCATCGTTATTTCCTCGCTTCAGCGACTTTGGAGACGTAAAGCTTTGCAAGCTCGGTCACCTTGGCATAGTCGCCCGTTTTGGCGGGAGATGTCAAGTTGGAGCCAGTCCCGACAGCGACTGCGCCTTTTTTGATCCATTCGGCAACATTGTCCAAGTCCACGCCGCCGGTGGGCATGCATTTCACATTCGGCAAAGGTCCATGGATTGCCTTGATATAATCGGGTCCGGCAAGTGAACCAGGGAAGATTTTAACGACTTCCGCGCCGTGCTTAATGGCGTTGACAATCTCGGTGATGGTAAAAACGCCTGGCGTGTAAGGAACACCGAGTTCTTTGCAAACCTCGCACACGTCCTCATCGAAATTGGGAGCGACTACGAATTTCGCGCCTGCTTCGATGGCGAGCCTTGCGGTATCCGCATCCAAGACCGTGCCTGCCCCAACGATGTAGGGAGCGTTTTTGTCTTGGGCAAGCGCACGAATGACATCGGCGGCGCCAGGAACGGTAAAAGTGACTTCGAGGCCGACGATTCCACCGTCGGCGCAAGCCTTGGAAAGCTTTAACGCTTCTTCGACGGAGTTTGCGCGGATGACTGCTATGACGCCGCAGTCGAGCAATTTTTGGATCGTTTCAGATTTTTCCATATGCAATAACCTTCTTTCGTTATTTGAGGAAGAAATCGATGGCGTTATTGTAGCACACGTCTTCGATGATTTTCCCGATTGCCTTGCGGTCGTTCGGATACCTGCCTTCTTCGACGAGTGAAGCGATTTCATCGACTAAAATGCGACGGAAATACTCGTGTCTAGGATACGATAAGAAGCTGCGGGAGTCCGTAAGCATACCGACGAAGCAAGATAATAATCCGCCAGCCATCAGAACCCTGATTTGCTTGCGGATGCCATCGTAATGGTCGTTGAACCACCATGCGGCGCCAAGCTGCAAATAGCCCTTGCCCTTGCCTTGGAATACATTCATGAGACTTATCAATGAAGCGTAGTCTTTTTCATTGAGGCAATACAAGACGGTTGGTGGAAGTGCGCTTTCGCTTTCGAGTTTTGATAGCAGCCCGGATAGTTTTTTGGCAATTTCAATATCGCCGCAGGCATCATACCCAAAGTCCACGCCATGAAGAGCATATCCATTTTCCGAATTGTTGCGGATGGCGCCGATGTGGTATTGCTGGACGAAACCAAGCCGCTGGTATTCCTTGCCGAGGAAAAGCAGCAGATAGGACTCATAATCATCCAGTTCGTTTTCACTTAATTGCTGGCCTTTCAATGCCTTCTCAAAAGCCAATTCAGCGGACTGCTTATCGATTTTCGAGTAACGAAGCGTGTCTAAGCCATGATCGGTCGCCTTGCATCCTTTGGAGGCGAAGAAGTCCAAACGGGAGGACAAAGCGCCCAAAAGGTCGTCCAAAGAAGCAATCTTTGCGCCGATGCGGTTTTCCAACTCGCCAACGGCTTTGCGGAACACTTCCTCATTCCCAATATGAAGGAATCGATCTGGCCTCCAGCAGGGAAGGACCTTGACGGAGAATGAATCATCTTGAGCGATTAAGTCGTGATAGCGAAGGTCGTCCACCGGGTCGTCGGTGGTGAACAAAACGGCGACGTTGCTCATTTTGATCATCTCCCTCGCGGTCAATGTCTTAAGCTTTTCGTTGCAGCGAGTCCAAATCTCTTCGGCGTTTTCTTCGTTGATGACCAAATCGATGCCGAAGAAGCGCTTGAGTTCTAGATGGGTCCATTCGTAGATGGGATTGCCTAAAAAAGATGGCATGGCCTTGGCAAAAGCCAAGAAGCGGTCGTGGTCATCGCCCTTCCCGGTGATGAGTTCCTCATCGACTCCCGCTTCGCGGAGCAGCCTCCATTTGTAATGGTCGCCCGCTCCATCTTTTCCAAGCCATGCTTCGGCGATGGAAGAGAAGCGATGATCTTCGTAAATCTGCTTGGGGCTTAGATGGCAATGAAAATCGAAAATCGGCATGTGCTCGGCAAATTCCTGGTATAAGCCAAGCGCATACTCACTATGGAGCAGATAGTCTTTTCCCTGAAACTCTTTCATCATCAGACTCCGGCGTAAGAAGAGAATCCGCCATCGATGGGAAGAACGACTCCGGTGATGAAACTAGAGCAGCCGTCATCGATCAAGAAGAGCGTCGCCGCCAATAATTCGGCCGGATCGCCGAAGCGGTCCATCGGGGTGGCGGCGAGAATCTTCTCGGTGCGAGGGGTGGGGGTACCATCGGGATTAAAGAGAAGCGCTTGGTTCTGCGCGGTCACAAGGAATCCAGGGGCGATGGCATTGACGCGGATGCCGGTCTTCGAGAAGTGGACCGCGAGCCACTTTGTGAAATTGGAGACCGATGATTTGGCAGCGCTATAGGCGGGGATTTTGGTAAGCGGGGTGAATGCGTTCATCGATGAAACATTGAGGATGGAGCATCCTTTGCGGCCAAGCATATCGCGAGCGAATTCCTGGCAGGGGAGGAAGGTGCCCATGAAGTTGAGGTCGAAGACGAATTCGACGCCTTCCTGTTTCAAGTCGAAGAAAGAAATCTCTTCTTCGGATTGCTTCTCGGCATAGTATTCCTGAGAGGTTGTGGCCTTGGGGGAATTTCCGCCCGCGCCGTTGATGAGAATGTCGATTTTGCCGAAGTCGGCATTGATTTCCGCGTGCACTTTTTTCAAATCGTCGCGGTCTAAAACATTGTTTTTATAGGCTTTTGCGATTCCGCCTTCCGCGACGATTTCTTTGGAAATGGCTTCGGCCTTTTCCAAAGACAAATCCAAAACGGCCACTTTCGCTCCGCAGGAAGCGATGGCTTTTGCCATGGCGCCGCAGATGACTCCGCCGGCTCCGGTGACGACGACTACTTTCCCTTTAAGGGATTCTGGTTTGATGGGTAGGTTCATTGTGATTTATCTCCTTTTGGCTTCTGCCATTTCGAATAGGCCATTGATATAAGCGCAGCCCAATGCGCGGTCATATAATCCATATCCCGGCTTTCCGTTTTCGCCGAAGATGTTGCGACCATGGTCCGGCCTGACGTATCCGTCGAAGCCATTTTCAACCAACGTTTCAACTATTTTCGCCATATCGAGGCTTCCTCCAACGGAAGCGTGTCCTGTTTCGACGAAGGAATCCTTATCGTCGGTATAGAGGATGTTGCGGAGGTGGACGAAGTGCACGCGCCCTTGCTTGCAATAGCGTTCCGCCAGGGCGGGGATATCGTTGAATCTTCCAGCGCCGAGCGATCCGGTGCAAAGCGTCAATCCATTGTAGATGGAGGGAACGGCTTCGAAGATTCTATCAAGCGATTCCTGGCTGGAGACGATGCGGGGGAGTCCGAATACGTCCCATGGCGGATCATCGGGGTGTATGGCGAGCTTGATGTCGCATCTTTCGCATACGGGGATGACTTCTTTGAGGAAGGTGACCAAATTCGCCAGAAGCTGCTCGTGGGTTACATGGGAATACTTTTCCAACAGGCCTTGCAGCTCTTCGGGGCTATAGGACTCGTCCCAGCCCGGCAGATGGAGATTGTGCGGGTCGACTTTTTGGAAGTCCTCATAGGAGTAGCTGAGGGAATTGGAACCGTCTGGGTTGCGGTGGCACATGTCGGTGCGCAGCCAATCGAAGACGGGCATGAAGTTATAGCAGACGACTTTAACTCCGGCTTTCGCGCATAGCTCGAGGTTGTATTTGAAGACCTCGATATGCTTTTTGCCAAGCTCGGTGCCCAATTTGATCTCTTCGGAGACGGGGATGGATTCGATGACATCCATCGCCAAGCCGTTTTCGTTTGCGAGCCTTTTGAGGCGAAGCAGCGAATCGAGATCCCATTTCTCGCCTGGCTTATAGGAATAAACCGATGTGACGACGGTGTTCATATTCGGTATCTGCCGAATATAGGTTAGGGGGATTGAATCGTTTTCCCCGTACCAGCGGAAGCCAAGTTTCATAATCGTTTCTCCTTGCCTTTTCCTTTACGAGTATATGCTAGGCGCGCATTTTCAGTATCACAATTGCAAAAGAAAACGGAAAACATTGCAAAAACAAGATAAGGGTATTAATGTATTAATCGAACTATGTTTTCCTTCGATTATCGCGATGTCTCATTCGCCCACAAACTCGGATTCGCGTCCTCCCCAAAGGACGAATTCCATAAGCACATGCACCATTTCTACGAGGTCATCTACTTTGAGCGCGGGAATGTCCAGTTCCATATTGAGGGGCTGACCCGCACGCTTTTGCCTGGCGATATCGTCTTCATCCAGCCCGGACAGTTCCATTTCGCAAGCGTGGACCGCGAAGTCGATTACCAGCGGTATGTCTGCAAGATTCCCGAAGAAGCCTTGCCTCCTCATTTAAGGGAGAGGGCTTTGAAATTCGGGTCGTTCTTCGCTTCTTGCGAATCCTTAGCTCCCCTTTTGGAGGATATAGAGGAGTTCTCAAAGCAATTCGAAGGCGAGGACATGCGCTCTTTGGCGATTTGCAAGATCATCGAACTGCTGATCCGGCTATGCGATAAAGAAAGCATTCGCCTGGAGGAGAAGAAGGAGTCCGTCGCCCAGGGATTGGTCAATTACATTGAAGAGCACCTTCGCGAGCCGCTGGATCTCGAGTCGCTTGCGGATGCGTTCCATTATTCCCCCTCCTACGTTGCCACGAGCTTCCGAAAAGAGATGCACGTGTCGCTTATTTCATATGTCAGAGGCAAAAAGATCATGGCTGCCCATTCCTTGATTCTCCATGGAATGAAGCCAAGCGAAGCCGCTGCATTGATGGGTTTTGGCGATTATTCGACTTTCTACAGAACCTACCAGAAATATCTTGGGACAGCCCCTTCGGTGACAAAGCGTTCCAACGGGGAGCAAGATGAATAAAGAGGCGCGGGATCCCGCGCCTCTTTATTACTGAATTATTTCTTTTTCTTTTCCCAAGACGCGTTGTTGCTTTTAACATGCAAAACGTATTCGGGATTTGGCTCGCTGACTTTGCGGAAGCTTGCCTCATCGTGACATTCTCCTGCCACGGCCTCGACTTTGAAGTCGCCTTCGACAGGGACGATGAAGTGGTAGAGTCTTTGGTTGCCTCCAAGCTTGCCAAATTCTTTGCCGTTGACCATCAAGGTGACTTCAGGCTGATTGGATACAACGTAAATGTTTGCTTTGCTCTCGTGGCGGTCGACGAAGCGTTTGCCGCAGATGTGGACGAATGGCTCGTCGGACCAGAACGCTTTATATAAGTAGAACGAATCCTTTTTGATGCCGCGGTCGAACGTCACCAAACCTTTATGGTTCTTGCCGGGGTCGCCTCCGACGTTTCTGGCGTCGGCCGCGAAATCAAACATATTCCATAGATGGGTTGCCCATAGATATTTTCTCTTCTCGAGCGCTTTGTAGATTTTGTAATGGCAGATGAGCTGATACTCTTCCGAATTGTCGCCGCGTTTCGGATGCTCGGTATGGAGGTTCGGCATGCCTTCCGCGCCGTATTCGGAGAATCCCAATGGCTTGCCAGGGAAGAAGAAATGGAAGAAAGACAGGCGGACGCCGTTGAGCCAAGTCCAGGGCGTATACCATCCATGATAGAAATTCATGGCGGTGGCGTCTGCGATGTGGCAGAACGGATTGAACGAGAACATCATCGCGAAATTCGCCATGCAGGTCGGACGGGTTGGGTCCAAGCCGTGGATCATTTCGTTCAAGTGCTTATGGACTTTCGTCTTGCCGGTAGATGGCTTCATCGTGATTTCGTTGGAGATGCCGCGAACGAAGATGGAGCATCGGTTATAGGTTTGGGCGATGAGCTCACGCATTTGGGATTCGGCATTTTCGTTTGCCCCCGGCATATGGCGGGAGATATATGGAATCTCGGACCAAATGAGGAATCCATAGCGGTCGGCCAATTCGTAAGTGTAGTCGCTATGCTGATAATGGGCGAGACGGATGGTGTTGGCGCCGACTTCGGCGATGAGGTCCATATCCTGCTCGATGTTCTCGTTTGTGATGGCGTTGCCTACGCCTAGCCTATCCTGATGGCGGGCGACGCCGCGCAATGGATAGGAAACGCCATTGAGGATGAAGCCTTTCCGCGGATCGATGAAGAATTCGCGGAAGCCATAGTATTCGGTCAGCTCATCGACTTTGATGTCTTTGTGGTACGCGGATGCGACGATTTTGTATAAGTAGGGGTCTTTCCTGCCATTCCAGCGGTGAACGTTTTCGATTTTGATCCCTTCGTTGCCTTTCCCTTGGGCGATGAGATTTCCTTCGGCGTCGAAGATTTCGACTCTAGTGTCCTCGGGGAGGGAACGCCATCCGTGGACGCGGACGGTCGCGTCGTCGCCGAACAATTCGGAATCGATTTTGATTCCTTTCGATCCGGATGCGTCCATCTCAAAATGGATTGATTCGGTCACGATGAGGTTGACGTCGCGGTAGATGCCGCCATAGAAAGTGAAATCGGCCGTCTGCGGATACACGGTTTCGTTGGGCTCGTTATCGACATTGACCTCGATTTCGTTTTCGCCGTCTTTATAGTAATCGGTGATTTCGAAGCGGAAGCGGGAGTAACCGCCGTGATGGACGCCAAGGAGGTCTCCGTTGATATAAACGGTCGCGGAGGAATTCACGGCATTGAATTCCAGCCAAAGCTTTTGGCCTTCTTTGAGGCGAGGGGCTTCGAATTTGCGGAAATACCAGTATTTCGAACGGACATAATCGCCGCCTCCATCCTGGCCGTCTTGATTGTTCCATGTGTGGGGGATATTGATGACTTCCCCTTCCAATTTAGAAGCTTCTTCAAGCGAAACGTTTTTCTCAACGAACCGCCATTGTTTGTTTAAATTAATGACTTCTCTCATCGAGCTCCCTCTCTTTTCTGCATATGTTTTCGGTGAATCCATTTTAGATTATAGGAAAACAGAAGGTGCTAGAATTGCAAGAAATGTATTAATCGTGTGCAAAAACTGTTGTTAGGATAATGGGCTTTAGCCGCGGGAAGTGATTTCGCCTGCTTTGGTAAGGGCGATTTTGGTCATCACTGGGCCGATGAGCTCATAGACGATGGTCGAGGTTAAGATGGTGGCCACGATCAAACCGCCGATTTCCGGGTTGATGGATGCAAACGACTTGCCCGCGGTAGTGGCTAAGCCAATGGCGACGCCAGCCTGAGGAATCAAGGTGATTCCCAAGTATTTGCGAACGTTCGGCTCGCATTTGGTGATGGACGTTCCAAAGAATGCGCCAAGCCATTTGCCGCCGACGCGGAACAAAAGGTAGAAGGCGGCCGTGATGAGGAAGAACACGACGCCATCTCCGACGAATATGGAGAGGTTGAGGTTCGCGCCGCTGAGTACAAAGAACAACATAAAGATGGCGGGAGTGATTTTATCGATGACTTCCATTGTCGCGAGCGCGTCTTTCCGCAGGTTGACGTATACGGCTCCGACCATCATGCACATCAGCAAAGAGGATAATTCGAACCCTCCGCAATAAGGCTGCTGGAATAAGTGGTACAAACCGACGCAAGCGCAAATGGAGAAGATGCACCAAATCGTGCGGTTGGCCCTAGACTTAAAGAACTTGCAAGCGAAGGAGATGATGAACCCGAACGCCGCCCCGATGACGATAGAAATCAAAATCGAAAGGATCGGCTTGCCGACGGTTTCATAGAAAGAGAAGTCCGCGCCGGAAGAAATCGATTTCGCGGCAGAGAACAAAACGGCAAAAAGGATTAAAGCTGCCGCATCGTCCAACGCGACGACGGGCAACAACGTGTCCACCAAAGGTCCTTTGGCGTTATATTGGCGAATGACCATAAGCGTTGCCGCAGGAGCGGTGGCGCTGGCGATGGCGGCCAGGGTCAAAACCATTTCCCAGCCGATGTGATTGGGCCAGATGAAGTGGGCCATCAGCAAACCGAGGAAAACCAAAACCGAGCCACCCAGTGCTTCGAAAATGGTGATTATGATAATTCTTTTGCCAACCTTTTGGATGGTCTGAATATTAAATGAACTGCCGATTGTGAAAGCGATGAATCCCAATGCCAATTCACTGATCCATCCCAAAGAATCGATAAAGGATGCAACTTGGCTTGTGGCAATATCTCCGGCGTGGAGGAAATCACCGCCGTTAAAAGCCAGTCCCAAAACAAAGGGGCCGACGATGATGCCGGTGATGAGGTAGCCGGTGACGTTGGGCAGACGCAAAACCTTCATCAGGCGGCTGGACAGCAACGCGACAAAAAGAGCGATGGCGATATATAAGAATATGGATGGCATCAGAGAGTACCTTCGAAGTCGGGAATCTGCCGGCTATACATACCGCCATGAACCAAAGTGAAATTGGCGGTCAAATCACGGATGATCTGCTTCAATTCCTCGACGTCTTCTTCGTTGATGATGAAACGGCAGGTCAAGGATTCCGTAACGTGCCTTTTTTCGATGGCGTGGAGGGTCAAAATATGGATTTCATCCTCTTCTGTTCCTTCGAGTTCGTGCTTTAGGGACACGCTGTTGATGACGGTTCCGTTATAACCCGCCTCGCGGATTTTATGAAGCAATTCGTAGGTGCGGTCGTTCATGTCCAAATACAGGTTGAGAATGCATTTCATTTCAAGCTCCTCCTTTGGCGCGGCTGTATTCTAGCACCGATGATAATAATTGGCGTAAAATTGTCTCAATATGAAATCGAAATTATTAATTTTGTCTTTTCTGCTTCTTGCTAGCTGCGGCGGACAGCAGATCCCAAAGGATATTGTGATCCTCTACACCAACGACACCCATTGCGGATATGATGACCACCTTGGCTTTGCCAGCGTGGCGGCCATGAAGAAAAAATCGATTGCGGAAGGGTATCCCACTCTGCTGGTCGATTGCGGAGACCATCTGCAGGGCAGCTCCTATGGCATGCTATCATCCGGAGAGTGCTCCATCGAGATCATGAATCAGGTTGGCTATGATTTGGCGACGATTGGAAACCATGAGTTTGATTATGGAATCGATCGCTTAATGGAGTTGGTTAAAAAAGCCAACTTCCCATATACATGTGCCAATTTTTATAAATTGAGCGAGGACATACCTATGTTTTCGCCATATTCCATCCAAACGGTAGGTGACAAAAAAATTGGTTTTATCGGCATAGTGACTCCAACCACGCTATCTGAATCCACGCCAAAATATTTCCAAAACGAGGCGGGCGAATACATATATGGATTTAAAGAAGGCGACGACGGAGAGAACCTTTATGCCTGCGTTCAAGAAGCGGTGGATGAAATCAAATCCAAAGGAGCGGATTACGTCATTGCGCTTTCTCACCTTGGGGTTGCCGAGTCTACAGCGCCATACCAATCGACCGACGTTATTAAAAACACCAGCGGGATCGATGTGTTCTTAGATGGCCATTCCCATACGGTCATTGAATCCGAATACCACGAGAACAAAGAAGGAGCCAAGGTTCTATTGACCCAGACAGGAACCAAAATAGAGACCATTGGAAAGCTTACCATCGATGTCGCCGGAAAAATTAAGGCCGAACTGGTAAAGACATGCGACGACAGAGATTCGGATGTTGCAGGAAAAATAGCCGCCGTCAAACAAAGGTACGATAGCATGCTGTCGGAGGTGATTGCCCATACCGATAGCCCGTTGAAGATTCGCGATGAGGACGGCAATCGAATTGTCAGAAAGTCCGAGACGAATCTTGGCGATTTGTGCGCGGATGCTTTCCGCGAGGCTTTGGATTCGGATATCGCGGTTGTCAATGGCGGCGCGATCAGAGATGATCTTCCGGCAGGCGAAATCACATTAAACGACATTCTTGTCATTGCTCCCTTTGGCAATACGATGGCCAAAGTTTCGCTCACAGGGCAGGAAATAGTGGATATGCTGGAGTATTCCGTCTATATGAGCCCCAACGAGTTCGGCGGATTCCTGCAAGTCTCAAATCTGACCTTCTCTTACGATGCGTCGATACAGACTTGCGTCACTGTTGACTCGCTGGGAAGGTTCCAGTCTATTCCTGGCGGCGCGCAAAGAAGGGTTAAAGAAGTGAAAATCGGCGGTCAGCCAATTGACCTAACCAAGGATTATTCTGTAGGCGGAGCCGATTATATCCTTTGCGGAGGCGGGAACGGTTACCCTTCCTTCGAATCCAAAAGATTGCCTTTGGCGGATATATTGGATTGGCAGGTTCTGAAAGAATTCTTTGAGACGCGCGAAGACTTGTCTCAATATGAATCATTGCATGGTCAAAGTAGAATTATCGCACTATAAAAGAGCGGACCCCTTATCGATTATTCAGCGTGAACGGCCAAATATTGGACGTATACAGCTTTGGTGATATTGGAAATGACGATGGAGATTTTTCCTGTCAGCGTTTGCGTTAGCATGGTGCCTACCGTGACAGGCGTTTTGGTGTCTATATAGGTCAATTGGAAATTGCCCACCAGCGTTTCCCCGACTTTGATTTGAACGTTGTAAGTGCATCCCGAGGCAACGCCTCCGCGGAGATAGATTCCCGTTACGGAGGATTTTCCGTTGAATGTGAAATCGTTAGTGGTGATGAACGTCAACGTGTTGACCGGCGCAGTTGACGTTCCGAAAGTGGCTCCAAGGTTGCTGTTGTTGTTCCCAACCGCCCCTGCGGCATAGGTCACATCCCAATTAACGCCGTCAAAATCCAAAGTATGTGCGACGCCAGGATTGCTTGAAATTCCATAGAAATCATTTCCGGCGCTCTTTGCCGTGACTTTGTGCTTCCATATAGCGGAATCCACCGGATCGGTTTCGACAAGCACGGAATAAGGTATTTCATTAATCGGGGTGTGGATTGTCAATGTCACGCTTCCGGACCACTCGATTTCCTGTCCGTCCACCGCGCCGGTAACCGTGAAGCCGGTGAATGGCGTTTCTTCGAGATTATGCGAGACCGCGACTAAAGAGATATCGGATAAGTGGAACAAGTCGCCGTCATTGTATTGACGCTTGGCTTCGTCTATTGCGTAAAACGCGGTTCCTTCCCCTCCGATTTCGAGGCTTTGATAACTCGACATAAGCTCATTTAGCGACCCCGTGTCATTCTTTTTGCTCCCGAAAACGTAGTCTACCAAGCCAGGGAAATCCACATATGGATTACGGTTTCCTTGGGCGACATTGTTGTTGGGATCGCTATGGACTTCGGGGACATAGGAATAGACGGATTCATTATGTCGGTACTCGGCGAGGTCGACGGGAAGCTCGCTCCAAGAAAGCAGAGTCGATAGATTTCCAATCGCAAAGGCGCATTCGTTTCCCGACACAAATGGCACATTGCCTTCAACGACTTGCAGGCCTTTCATCGTGACGTTGTTGGCTGTGTCGTACTCATCTTCGCAATACATGGTTGCCATGTAGAAAATGGCGCGCGACAGCCTTCCTTTATCGTGATTTCCGGGCTCAAAGGTCGTGGTATCGTAGCAATAGCCGTCCTCGCCTCCGCTTGTTAGTCGGTTGGTAAAGCCGGCCCCATTACGGTCGGCGTTCCCATAGTTTTTATTGCCTCTGGAGGTATTTCCGTTCGTGGACGAAGCGAATAGGTTATGGTAGTCTGTCGCCCTTCCTAAAAACTTGACCGCCGATCCGGTCGGCGACCCGGTCATCAAAGAGGCGCAGAAAGCATGTTCCCTCTGCCAATGGGTGGTGGTCCCTGTCTTCAAAACGCTGTCCGCCGAGTAGACGACATCGACAAAAGCGTGGTCGTATAAAAACTCATCGGCATCAGAATTGGAGGCCCAATTCGTAATGGAACCAGAATAAGTCAACGGCTGATACGTGCCGCCATGGATGATGGCGTGCAATTTTTGTTTTAGATCCTCGCCATTATCCCATGTGGTCAAAGAGGCATAATAGCCACCATAAAGAGTGGAAGGGTCGATGATGCTTTGCGAAGAACTGGAAGAGGGCTCGCTCGACGAGGACTCGGAAGCCGATGAGACGGAATCCGAGGGGATGTCAGGGCTAGCGGTGGCGGAAGCGCTCGATGGAATCTCCGTTTGTTGCTGCGGGGAAGAAGACTGCTGTTCTCCACAGGAAAACAAAAGGAATAGAGACAATATGCCGCCGACCAAACGTTTCTTCATGGCAATTATTATTGCATGAAGGGCGGCGTGCCAAAAAGAACAATCGCCATAGTTGATGACGAAAAAGCAAATTACATGGCTTCAACTTCTTTGATTTCCAGCTCCAACCCATCGATGAGGACGGTGTCTTCGCTATGGCATTTGGGACAGACCTTCGCGTATTTGATGGTCTCATAAACCTCGCCGCAGCAGTTGCAGCGGGTATGGGCTTTCTTGAATTCCAGCTCGAGTTTCGAGCCCGCCAAAAGCTCGCTGTTCTTGGTAAACCAATCCCATGCGTCGGTCAAATAATGCGGAACAACCCCGCAAACCTCGCCCATAATGACGGTGACTCTTCCGATTTTGGTCAATTCGTTTTCGACGGCAAAATCTTCCAAGGTGGAGCAGATGTTCTTGACGATGGAGAGCTCGTGCATGCTTTATTTCGCTGCAGCTTTCTTTTCGGCCTTCTTGACTTCGCGCTTATGGCGCTTGATGGCGATGGTGCGCTTGATGATGTATGGCAGGACCTTCTTCATGGTGTCTTCGCAAGGCACCATGTCGGATGCTTCGGGCAGATCGCGGTTGAGGTGGATGGCGTCGAACATGCACTTCGTGGTGCAGATGCCGCACCCGATGCACTTGTTGGGGTCGACGATGGAGGCGCCGCAGCCTAAGCAGCGCGCAGTCTCGATTTTGACTTGTTCCTCGGTCAAGGTGCGGTGAGCGTCGCGGAAGGATCTCTTCCATTCGATGGCATCGTCCATTCCTTCTTCCTGGCGCGGCGACCTGTCATAGGATTCGACGAGGATATCGTCCTTGTTGAGGGCGATGAAGTCGTTGCGGTTCCTGGCTTCGTCCATCGAAGTGCCCGGATGGGCGTGGCGGTGGAGCGAAATGGCGGCTTCGCGTCCAGCGGCGATGGCATCGATGACGAATTTGGGTCCGGTATAGACGTCGCCGCCGACGAAGATGTCGTCGACGCTGGTCTGGCAGGTAAGAGGATCAGCCTTGGGCGCGCCGTTTCCAAGGCATTCGACGGGCTCGCCTTTGAGCAAATCGCCCCAGACGATGGACTGGCCGATGGCAAATACGATGTGAGAGGCATCGAGCTCAATGGTCTCGCCTTCTTCGTATAGCGGAGAGAATTTATTGGTTTCCGGATCGATGGTGCGGGTGCACTTTTTGAAGACGATGGATGTGACGTTTCCTTTCTCGTCAACCTTGATCTCTTTGGGTCCCCAACCGCACTGGAAGAGGACGCCTTCTTCTTCGGCTTCGGCGATTTCACGGATGGATGCAGGCATGGTCTCACGGGACTCAAGGCACACCATGGTGACTTTCTTGGCGCTGAGACGGGTTGCGGTGCGGGCGCAGTCGATGGCGACGTTGCCTCCGCCGACCACGACGACGTCACCCTTGAGATCGGCAAGCTTTCCTTGGCTTGCCTCTTCAAGGAAGTGAACGGCCACGTCGGTCCCTTTGGCGTCTTGATTGGCGATGCCGGGAAGCCTTCCGCCTTGGCAGCCGATGGCGAGGTAGAATCCGCAATAGCCTTCATCGCGGAGTTGCTGGATGGTGATGTCTTTGCCGACTTCGATGCCGCATCTGATTTCAACGCCAAGCATCTTGAGGATTTCGATTTCGGCATCGATGACATCCTTTTCCAGTTTGTAGGATGGGATGCCATAACGCATCATGCCGCCGGGATGCTCGTGCTTTTCGAAGACGACGGGCTTATATCCTTTGAGAGCGAGATAATATGCGCAGCTTAAGCCAGCAGGGCCAGCCCCGATGATGGCGATCTTCTCATCGAAACCGCCGACGCAGGACGGGATTTCTTTTTCCGGAACGAAACGGGTCGCTTCGTGGAGGTCGAGGTCGGAGATGAATTTCTTGACGGCATCGATGGCGACGGCCTGGTCGATGGTGCCTCTGGTGCAGGCTTCTTCGCATCTCTTATTGCAGACGCGTCCGCAGATTGCGGGGAATGGATTGTTCTTTTTGATGAGCGCCAGGGCATCGGTGTAACGTCCTTGAGCGGCAAGCTTCAGATAGCCTTGAATCGCGATATGCGCAGGGCAAGCGGTTTTGCAAGGAGCGGTGCCGGTGGGATAGCAATTGACGCGGTTGGTGTCGTTATAGCGTTCGCTCCACATATGGCGGCCCCATTTGTTGAGGAATGGATCCGGCATGCGCGGATATTCGACTTCGCTGCCATCGCGCTTGCATAGTTTTTGTCCCAGACGGACTGCGCCTGCGGGGCAATATTCCACGCAGCGGCCGCAGGCGACGCATTTCTGCTTATCGACTTTGGCGATGAAGGAAGAACGGGATAGGTTAGGCGTATTGAAAAGCTGGGAGGTACGCAAAGCATGGCAGACCTGGGGGTCGCAGTTGCAGACAGCGATGATCTTTTCGGGGCCGTCATTGTTCGTAATCTGATGCACGTACCCGTTCTTTTCTGCTTCCTCGCAGATTTCGAGTGCTCTTTCGATGTCGATGTAATGGCCTTTGCCGGTCTCCACGCAGTAGTCGGCCATGTCACCGACGGCGATGCACCAGTCTTCGGCGTTCCTGGCCCCGCCTTGCCCCAAAACCTCTTCGCACATGGTGCAGGAGCAGGGGGATGCGGCAATATGACCTTCGTATTTCTTGAGCCAATAGGAGATGTGCTCAATATCGATGGAGGTGGAGGAATGCTCGATGGCTTTCTCGACGGGGATGACGTGCATGCCGATGCCGGCTCCGCCTGGAGGAATCATCTCGGTCAACCCGACAAGCGGGTCGAAGCACATTCTCTCGAAGAAACGCGCGACCTGGGGTTTGGCTTCCAAGGTGTCGCGGCGCATGTTGGTGAATTCGGCGCTTCCCATGACGAAGCGGGGGAGGACATATAGCTTTTCTCTTGTTCCGTCAGGCAAATCGCGATAATGCCATTCGATGACGCCCATGTAACCCATGTGGAAAAGGATTTTCTCCAATTCTTCTTGGGAGAGATTCATCTTCTTGGTCAACTTCATCATCTCGGCGATGGTATAGCCGTGGCGGATCTTCATTTTTAAGCCGATTTCGGCTTCCTGATCCGTCATGACGGCCGCTAGGCCATAGTATTCAGGGTCGTTGTAATTGATTTTCCTGAATTTCCTGTCGGTGATCTTTTGGCCGAGTTCCAAAACGACTGGGCGCTTTTCCTGGTGCTCATAATCCAAGCCTGGAGCCTTGACGTTGGTGACATCCTCAAATCTCATGGGGGTTCTCCTTCAATATGCGTGTAAACAAAAGAACTCAAAATTGCCGGTCTTTTGCCCTTTCAGGGCTCATTATACATGGGAAGCGGGTCAAAACACATATGCAAAACAAACACTTTGTTCATTCTTTCGGAATGGATGCTGAAAATGACTAAACCGCTTTTATGTCGAAACATAGGCCAATGGCCGAAATATTAAATTATTTATTAAAATAAACGCCGTTGATACGCGCTTGCCCGCTGATATAAAATGATTTTTAACAAAAGGAGATATCCGATATGCGAAAAGCATCTATCATTTCGAAGATTTCGGCTTTTGCACTCACCTTGCTATTGGCTTCATGCGGCGGAGGCGATATTGATAGCATCCTCAGCTCGATGCAGCCCAATCAAAGCGATGATTCAGCCATAAGCATCCCTTCCATAGATCCTTCCAGCCCCGTCCCTTCAAGCGATCCGTCCGTGCCGGTCCCTTCCAGCGACTCGCCGTCTTCCGCCTCGGAAGGCAAATCGACCCCATCGAAGTCCTCTTCCACCAAATCCTCTGGTGGCGGATCATCTTCATCATCTTCGTCCTCGCCAGCGTCCTCTTCTTCGAGCTCTTCCGGGCAGCTCAGCAGATTTGAGGTCACCGAGCAGTATTGGACCGAAAATATCACCAACCTCGGCATCTTCAAGTCTTCCCAAAACCTTTCCTTCCAGGTTCATATAAGCGTAAATG
>CAMORJ010000018.1 GCA_946623775.1 uncultured Bacillota bacterium
TATTACGCCATCGTGGAAGGCGAAATGGAGCATGAAGAGGGAACGCTAAGAGACTATTTGACTCAGAACGACTTGCATTTGGTTTACGTCACGAAGAACAAGACCAAAGGCAAGCTTGCCGTTACTCACTACAAGGTCATCAAATACAAAGCACCTTTTACTTTGCTCGACGTTCATATCGATTCAGGCAGGAAAAACCAGATTCGCGTCCAGCTCGGTCAAATCGGCCATCACGTTATCGGGGACGACAAGTACGGCGAGCCCGCCAACCCAATCAACAGGCTTGGCCTGCACGCCTACCAATTGACTTTCGTGAATCCGCTGAACGGAAAGACATATGATCTCAAAGCCGACATGCCGGAAGAGATGAAGAAATTGTTCTTCCGCCCCCATAAACAGAGCGCGGCTTCTGCTGCAAAGAAGCCAGAAAGGCCGACCAGGTCTGCAACCAGGATAAAGAAAGGAAAGCAAAGGAGAGCAAAAAAGCATGGGTAAGTTCAAGTTTTGGCTTTCAAAACTTCGTGAAGCGGCCATCTCGACCGCCCCAATCGCCATTTTGATCGTGGCTATTTTCCTAATTGAACGCTTTGCCCTCCCCGCTGGTTTTTTCGAAGACAAATACCAAATCGCCGACCACGATATCTATGCATTCTTGATCGCCGTGGCAATGATTGTCTTCGGAACCATGTTCTTCAGCGTGGGCACCGAGCAATCCATGACCGACATCGGTAAATACATCGGTTCGTCGGTGGTGAAAAAGAAGAACATATTCTTCCTGATTATAATGACCTTCGCATTGGGCGTTTTGGTCACCATCGCCGAACCGGATTTGGCCGTTTTGTCCGGCCAAATCGGGGTAGCCAAAGAGATCATTGTCGGCGCAATCGGCGTAGGCGTGGGTGTGTTTTTGGTCATCGGCGTGCTTCGCGTCGCCTTCAAAAAGAATCTCAACATCATGTTCCTCGCCTTCTATGGATTGGTGTTCATTCTGGTCTATATCATCGACCCGCGGTTCCTTCCGATTTGCTTTGATTCGGGCGGCGTCACTACAGGCCCCGTCACCGTTCCGTTCTTGCTTGGCTTCGGCCTAGGCATGGCCGCCTCCCATGGCGGTAAGAATTCGGACGACTCCTTCGGTTTGACCGCTCTATGCTCAGTCGGACCGATTTTGGCTGTCGTCATAATCGCCGCGGTCATGAAATTCTCAGGCCAAGAGCTGCCGACGATGGAACAATTCGCCGATCCTCTCGCCAGCTTAAACGGAGATATCGGAGGGAATCTCACTCATGCTTTGCTCTCCAACTCCAGAAGCGTGGCGTTCTCGGTCGTCCCGATTTTGGTGTTCTTCATTGTCTACGAACTCATATTCATCAAGCTGCCTTTGAAGACCGTGCTCCGCATTGTTTTGGGCATGGTCATTACTTACATTGGCTTGGTGTCCTTCTTGAGCGCAGTCGAAACCGGCTTCATGCCGATTGCCAGCAAACTGGGGCAATCTTTGGGCACGGATAATAAATTTTTGCCGTTTGTAATCCTCCTAGGCGTTTTGTTTGGCTTGTTCGGCGTTTTGGCCGAGCCTGCGGTCCATGTCTTGGTTCAGGAGATCGAGCAGGTCAGCGATGGCGCGATCAAGAAGTGGGTCGTTTTGCTTATCTTCTCCCTCTCCATCGGCGTCGCCGTCGCGCTGCAATTGACCCGCGCCTACTTTGAGTTCGATTTGATGTATTACCTGATTCCAGGCTATATCCTGGTGTTCTCTTTATCCTTCTTGGTGCCGAAGATCTACACCGCGATGGCATTCGACTCCGGCGGAGTCGCTTCTGGGCCTATGACTTCGACCTTCGTCTTGCCTTTCTGCATCGGCTTTGCCTATGCAAGGGGCGAGGACGTATATCTTTATGGCTTTGGTTTAGTCGCGATGGTGGCGATGATGCCGCTTATCGTATTGCAGATGATGGGCTTGATCATCATGATCAGGCGTAAACATGCCCTTGCGGTTGCGAGGAAGCGTCTACGCGAAGAGGACGATGAGCAGATCATCCATTTCTTTGAAGTTGAAGAAGAGGAGGCGGCTATCTGATGGAAGAGCAAAAGAAACCATACGATTCATCCCACCGAATCTACCCATTGCAGTTATTGATGGTGGTTGTAGGGGCTGGCCAGGCAAGCAGCGTTGTGCGCCTTTTGTACGAAAACGAGGCGTATATGTGCTGCGTTTGCAAGGGCAGAGGCACATCTCAAGGAGACGTTTACGACGTCTTCGGCATAGGCGACTTGAAGAAGGACATAATCTTCACGGTCATCAAAGAAGATAGGTGGCCGGTCATCAAAAAAGCGCTTGGCGAAAGATTCAAAGTGTCTTTCGCAAGCCGCGGCATCGCCGCGATCTCTCCGCTAGAAGCGTTGGCGGGGGTATCCATCTACAAAATGCTTGGCAATGTCAGATACGACGAAGCCAAAAAGACCGTTAAGCCGAAAGGAGAGTAGACCAATGGACAATAAATACGTAGCAATCGTTTGCATCGTGAACCTAGGATTCACCGACTTGGTTATGTCGGCCGCGAAGGCCGCAGGCGCCCGCGGCGGAACGATTTTGAACGCCCGCGGAACCGGCAATAAAGACATCGAAAAGTATTTCGGCGTCACCGTCACGCCTGAAAAGGAAATCGTGGTTATCATTGCCGAAACCGAGATGCGTGATAAATTGTTGCTCGCGGTCAACAAATCCGCCGGCATGGATACCAAAGGGCAGGGCATTGCCTTCGCCATCCCCGTATCCGATTGCGTCGGCATGACTCCATCCGCTCCGATTGAGCAACCGAAGACCGAGGAAATCCCCGAAGAGAAAAGCGCTGAATAAAGATTGATTATGGCAGACGAGGCTGGCAGCAGAACCATATCCTCTTATCGCAAAAAGAATAAGGGGTCGCCTATTTTGGGTTATTTTGTTGCCGCTTTGAAGAATCCGAAGTCCCTTTTCTACTTCGTGTTGGCCTTGATACTTTTGGGATTCCTATGGTGCATGTATGGGCTGGTCGACAACTCATTCTCATCGGCATATAACTGGGACTACAGCCATCAGTATTTGCCATTCGCATACCATTACCACGATTGTTGGCGGACCTTCTTCACCACGTTCCAATTCCCGCTATATTCGGAAGCGACGTTCATCGGAAGCGACAACATCGGATCCAATACCTATTACGGCCTATTCGACCCGTTCGTCATTTTGATGTCGTTCTTCCCCAGGTTCTGGATCCCGCAGCTATTCGCGATGGCGACCATCGCCAAATGCACGTTGGCGGCGGTTTTCATGCGGATGTTCCTAAGGTATCGCGGCATCAAGGAATGGACGTCCCGCCTCGGCGCGGTCGCTTTGGCGTTCTCCGGCTATCTCAACTTCATGGTTGGCTTCCCGAGCTTCGTCTCCGCCTTAACCTATGTCCCCCTGATCCTGTATGGCATTGAGCGCGTTCTGAAAGAGCAGAAGCCAGGGCCCCTTATCTTTGGCTTGTTCCTGATGGAGCTATCTTGCTTCATGCTGCTTGTCACGATGTGCATTTGGGGCGTTATCTATGCGGTGTGGCGCTTCTTCGCGACGGTGAAGACGCGCGACGCAAGGCAAAATGCCATCGCTATCGCCTGCGGCGTATGCGGATTTGCAATCGGCATATTGCTTGGCGCTTGGGCATTGTTGCCTTCGCTGCGCGAGAGCAGCCTATCGGGCAGAACCAGTTCCATTGGCTCGGCTTATATGCATTCGCTGCTCGATGCGGTGAAGGGACGCGATATCTTCGCCTTGTTCATGAGGCTGTTCGAGGAGGTTGGGGATAACCCTGGACGCGAGTTGATGGGCTTGGTCTCCTTCTTCTATCCAACGGGCGGCTTCATCAGCTTGCCGCTTATCATCGTCCACAGCACCGGAAGCATTTACGATGCATGGACCGCATCCATTTTCTGCTACACGCCCTTCATAATTTTGTTCTTTGCGGGGTTGATCCACTCGATTCTGCAAAAGCGTTTCGACCATCTTATCGCGGTGGCGGGATGCGTGCTTTTGCTGTTTAGCACATTCGCTTATTATTTCTTCTTCGCCTTCTCCGGGAATGGATACGGCAGGTGGATGTTCGTGCTCGTCCCCGAAATCATTTTGTATGGCTGCTGGGCATTCGATCAAAGAAGGGATGGGCCTCGCTGGGTGCCTTTGGTTGCTTCCGTCATAGCCTTGGTTGGCTCCATCTTGGCATATTTCGCCATTACGTGGGTATTGAAGGGCAAATCCTTCAACGGCACCGAGAATGGCATGACCTATTATTACAACAAATACCTTACCCCGACGGATAACTACGAAGGCCTATTGAGGCAATGGTATCTCTACTATGAAATGGGCCTGATCTTCATCGAAGGCGTCATCTTCTTTGCGGGATACCGCAAGAAATTCCTGCCCCATGTGTTCTTGGCGATGCTTGCCTGCGAAGTGATCCTCGTAGGGAATACCGCGTTCTTCTATATCGGCACTTGGCCGCTTGAGACGACGTTCATGGGCGGGAATGCGTGGTTCAGGCATTACAAATGGGTGACCGACAACATAGAGTCCTACGAGAAAGGGTTCCACCGCGTTTATATGGATTCCGCCGGCGGGACGGAGAACTATCATTACGCATTGGGCACGAATGAGTCTGCGTCCTTCCATTCGCTTTTGAATTTCGCCACGAACGATTTCTCCAACATGAATGGCATGAAATACGTCGATTACGGCAGCACCACCTATGGCGGAGAGGAATACATCAATATCTCCTGGACCAGCGCTTACCGCAATAAAAGGATGGCGATGGATACGGCTTTGGGCTTCCGCTACTACGTGGTGGAGCACAATTCCGATCGCAGGGTCTGGATCGGCGAGAACGTGCCTTTCGGCGCGGAAGAGATCCCTGGCTTCAGCGGAGACAGGAATGTATACCGCGTATACAGGATCAACGAGGATTATGTCCCTCAATTGGGACACGCGGTTGATGCGAATAAGCTTTATCGCCTTGGCGTCAGCGAGACTGGCTATTCGTCCAATTTCTATGGCTCAGCCAGCAACGCCCCTGCCTTCATGCGCGACCAGCGCAAAGCGCAGGAAATCGAATTGATGGGCGCCGTCATCGATGATGACGCGGAACTCCCCGAAGGCTTTGACGTGAAGGCCGAACCGCCCTCTTCCATCTCCGACAGCGCGTTTGAGGAGAATTATGGATTGAAGCGCCTCACCGTTGGGTCTGGCATGAGCGCGCAGTTCTATATGTCCGATGAAAATGACAGGCTCTTCCCAAACGACGACGCCCCCTATGTCGATGAAGGGGTTGGCTACTTCTTCCATAACAACGTCGGAGTCGAGGCGATCAACGCGGGCGGGATGAAGGATGTCCGTTCCGGAATCGACCACATCGTCTTGCGTCCGGTGGGCTCGCAATACTTCAATTCCGATATACGGGGTGGCTATTTTGAGTTCAAATACTACAACAACTATTACGCCTACTCCGATTACCATAGCAAGTTCGTCCCGAGGATCATCGTCTTCGGAGACAAGAAGCAGGAAGACGGGACCATCTTGGAGAATCAGGTCCTCGCCTATGAAGGCAGGGCGATGAAAAACGTCGTGGAGATCGATCGCGGCGATTGGCGCAACTCCACGATCGGCTTATATCCGCGCGGCAGAGCCAAAGCGATTGCCTTGATCTGGCCGGAGTGGTGGAACAATGGCGTCGCTGAGCCTCATAAGTTCTCCGCCAGCACCGTAAGCATGTTCGTCGAGGATTATCCCGTCTTGGAGCAGAAGTTCAGCTTCCTAAAGGATAACGCCCTGTTGAACGTCCAGAAATTCACGAACCATTACACGTTTGAGACCAACTACGCGAAAGACTCGCTTGTCGTAACTCAGCTCGGATATGATGCGGGCTGGAGCTGCGAAGCCAAACTGGAAGACGGCAGCTCCGTCAAGTGCCCGATGTACCGCTTAGACGGCGGTCTAGTCGGCTTCGTCGCGCCGAAAGGAAACAACACCTATAAGCTAAAATACGCAACCCCTTATGGATTATTGGGCCTATTGGGCGCACTTGGCGGGTTAGCGGTGTTCCTTGGATATTTCGCGTTCGAAAGAGTTTCGGCGAAACGCAAAAAACAGCAATAGGATTTATTGTTTAAATGATTTGAGGTAGATGTCGTATACCCTGTTTTTGGGCACGTTCATGTTGCGGGATACGGTGGCGATGGCCTCTTTTCCTTTGCGGCCGAATTCGAGTTCATCGCGGAGGGCTAAGGCGATTTCATTGTCGGTGGGGCCTTCTTGGGAAGACGTTTTTCCCTCGACGATGACCACCATTTCGCCGCGGAGGGAATCTTCGGGCAACAACGATAGTTCGACTAAGGTGCCGCGGATGAATTCTTCGTGGGCCTTGGTGAGCTCTCTGGCGATCACGGCTTTCCTATCTCCTAGGGTAGCCGCCATCGAGATAAGGGTTTTGAGAATGCGGTGAGGGGATTCGTAGAAGATCAATGTATCCTGAAGCGGAATCAGCTCGTTGAGCCTTGCGATGCGTTCGCTTTCCTTCGCGGGAAGGAATCCTTCGAAATGGAAGTGCTCGGTTGGCAGCCCAGAGCAAGCCAAAGCATTGAGCCCTGCATTCGGGCCGGAGCAGATGGAAACCTTGATGCCGTTTTCAAGGCATCTGGCCACCAAACGTGATCCAGGATCGGAGATGGCGGGATACCCGGCATCGGACATGTAGCAGACCTTTTTGCCGGACTTCAGCAGCTCGATGATGCGGGCCGATGATTCCTCTTCGTTATGCTCGTGGCAGGAGATGAAAGGCTTGGAAATCTTGAAAAAACTCATCAATTTCCCAGAATTTCGTGTGTCTTCTGCAGCGATATAGTCTGTTTCCTGCAATACGGAAAGCGCCCGAGGATTCATCTCGGAAAGATTTCCAATGGGTGTTGCAATCAGATATAGCAAAGGCGATTCGCCTTCGAAATTGAGTTCCCGGTTCATCCTTGCTGGCCTTGCCCGTTCCCTCTGTTTCCGCCGCCGCGATGGTGGTGCCTATGGCGGTTATGGTTGCCGCCGCCTTCGCCAGGGCGTCCGTTTTGCCTTGGCTGCTGCGGCTGGTTGTTTGGCTTATTCTGAGGTCTAGGCTGCTGGCCTTGCTGTTGGCCCTGCTGCTGGCCTTGGCGATTGCCATGGTGCCTATTGCGGTGCCTGTTCCTTCCTCCGCCTTGGCCTTGCTGTTGCTGGGGCTGGTTGGCTGCTGGAACGCCACCAGAGTTGCCTCCATAGGAGTTCTCTCGTACGCCGGTGGCCTGAATATGGAAATCGGGGAGGACGAACTCTTCCACGGTTTTCTGGGTTTCTTTCTTTTTGTAGGTGCCCGCCATCATCGCTTTGATGTCTTCGAGCGGATAGGTTTGATAGTCGCTTCTTTCGCCGTTGACGATGCGGACGGTGCGGGAAATGATGTTCATCGAATCCACGGTGTAGTCGCCGTCTGGAGTATGGATGACGGTCCCGATTTGGGGGAAGTCCTTTTTCTCGATGGTATAGGTGTCGTCTTCGTAGGCGAGGCAGCAAATCAATTTGCCGCAGGGGCCGGAAAGCTTCGGGATGTTCAAAGTGAGCATTTGGTTCTTGGCCCTTGCGATGGAGATGCCTTCGAATTGGGTCAAGAAGGTGGAGCAGCATAGCGGCAACCCGCAGGTGCCGATGCCGCCGACCATTTTGGCTTTGTCGCGGGATGCGATTTGCCTCAATTCGACGCGGCAGCTCAAAAGCGGAGCGATCTTGCGAAGCAATTCGCGGAAGTCCACGCGCTTTTCGGGAGAGGTATAAGTGATGGTGATTTTCGTGCCGTCTAAGGTATAGAAAGCATCGAGAAGGTCCATCGGGAGGTTCAGTGCTTTGATTTGCTCGGCCGTGACCGCCAAAGCGCGCTTGGCCTCTTTGAGGTTGAAGTTGTAGTCGATCAAATCGCTTTTTGTCGGTTTGCGGAGAACTGGCTTAAGGGCAAGGCTTCCTTTGTAAGAGGCCATGCTCATCAAACTGGTTGTGACGGTCCCCATTTCATATCCGTTGATCGTATCGACAACGACGAGGTCCCCGAGCTTCAAATCCGAGAATTCAGTCGAAAAATAATACGCCTTCTCCGAACCTAAAAAGCGAACGCCAACATAATATTTGGAAGATGAAGATTCTTCTGCCATGCGTTACTCCTTAGTGATGACGCTTACTAAATGAGAGAGCAAAAGCCCTGAATTGATATTGGTCTCGGCTTCTCCCCTAAGCGTCATAATGGAGAGGAGCGATGAATCGACATGAGGCAGCTTGCCTGCGAGGTCGGCGATTATTTTACCATAAGATGGTAGGGAAATGCTTGAACCTCTTTGGTAGGTTGCAATATCTTGGAACACGAGACTCAGCATATCCAAGAAAAAACGAACCGTTGGACGCGAAAACAAAGCAGGGGTTACGTCTTTTTGCATTACATACCTTGCGTAGGCCGGTCCTTCGCACAAGGATTCCAAGAACGGGACAAGCGCGGATTTCGCGATTCTATAATCGTCGGAGGATGCTTGCTCGAATACCAAACCGCCGTCGTTGAAGAAGTAGGAGAGTATTTCCGCGTCGTCTTGCTCTGCGCCGAGTTCGACCGCTTCTTGAACGACTGTGCTGCGCGGGGAAAGGGTTAAGCGAATCTTTTCGCAGCGCGAGATAATGGTCGGAAGAACCTTGGCTTCGTTCTTGCTGGTCAAGATGGCATAGGTGCCTTCGCTAGGCTCTTCCAAGAACTTCAGGAGGGAGTTCGCGGCATCAGGCGTCATGTTCTCAATCTCGTTGATGACATAGACCATGATGCCTTTTTCCTCTAGGGCGGTTTGGCTGAACAGGCTGGAGACGTTTGAGACGGCATCCTTTTTGACTGTGCCTTCTGCTCCATCGAGGAAGATGAAGTCAGGATATTCGCCTTTGTCGATGCGCTGGCATTTGACGCACGTCTCATCGGCAAGAGGGTCGCCATGATCGCATACCAGGGATTTCGCCAAATAAATAGCGACTTCCTTTAAAGGGATTCCGGCTTCGCCGATGAGGAGATATGCATGGGCTACTTTCCCAGACGAGAGGGCATTAGAAAAAATGCGGTGAACCAGCTTTTGCTTTTTCTCTAGGTACGACCGCACTTCCATGAATTATTTCTCCAAACGCGCCAAGATGACTTTCATGGAGTCGGCAACGACTTCTTCCGGGCTCTTGCTGGCATCGATGATGACGAATCTCTCGGGATAGCGGGCCGCTAACTCGAGGAACGTCTTCCTGACGCCTTCGTGGAAAGAGAGCTTTTCCAAGTCTAAACGGTTGACTTCCCTTGAAGCATTGGCCGCGATTCTAGCCAATCCGAGTTTGGGATCGATGTCGAATAATAAGGTTAGGTCGGGATAGGTGTTTTCTGTCGCGAAGAGATTGATGTTCAAGACTTCTTCAAGGCCAATTCCCCTTGCTCCGCCCTGATAGGCAAGCGACGAATCGAGATAACGGTCGCAAAGGACGATCTTCCCTTCTTTCAATGCCGGCCAGACTCTTTGAACGAGATGCTGACGGCGGGAAGCGGCGTATAAAAGGGCCTCGGTCCTTTTATCCATGTCGGTGTTTTTCTTGTCGAGGATCACCTCGCGGATTTCTTCGGAAATCGGGGTTCCACCAGGCTCTCTTGTAAGCACCGTTTCATAGCCTTTTTCGATAAGCAGTTCGCTAATTTTGCGTAAAGCGGTGGATTTGCCAGATCCTTCACCGCCCTCGAACGTGATGAAAAGACTCATAGTTTTTTCCTTCCTTCCAATGCTTTGGATAGCGTTAACGAATCGGCATAATCAAGCGATGCCCCCATTGGCAAACCATAGGCAAGCCTCGTCACGCTGACGTTCTTGCCCTCCAATAGTTTTGCTAGATATAGAGCGGTCGTTTCGCCTTCGATATTGGGATTGGTCGCGATGATGACCTCTTTGACGCCTTCTTCTTCGATTCGGGCGAACAAATCCTCAAAATGGAGTTCGGCAGCCCCAATGCCTTTGCTGGGGGAGATAACCCCGCCTAAGACGTGGTAGATGCCATGGAAGTCGTTCAGTTTTTCGAAAGCCAGGGCGTCCTTGGGATAGGAGATGACGATCAAAGTGGAATGGTCGCGATTCGGATCGGAGCAAACCTCGCATTCGCCACCTTCCGAATAAAGTCCGCATTTTGGGCAATGGACAATGTTGGTTTTGACGCCCTTTATGGCATCGGAAAACGCAAAAGCATCTTCCTCATTCATTTCCAGTACGGCATAGGCCATGCGTTCAGCGGTTTTGTTGCCGATGCCAGGAAGTTTGGAGAAAGAGTCGACTAGCGATAAAAAGGTCGGTAGTTCCTTCATTAAAAGAGCGCGCCGGTCTGTCCGGTGATTTTTTCTTCGATGGCGTCGTTGGCTTCGTTGATCTGAGCAAGGGCCTCGTTAAGCGCCAAAGCGATGGTGTCCTGAAGCATCTCGATGTTATCGGGATCAACTGCTTCTGGATCGATGGTCAATGATTTGACGGTGCGATTGCCGAGCATGACGAGCTCGACCATGCCGTTTTTCGAGACGGCGAATTCCTGCGCATCCAATGCATCGTGGGCTTTCTTGAGCTCGCGTTGCATCTTTTGGGCACGCATCATCATTTGCTGCATTTGGTTCATATTATTCTCCTTTAGGCAAATTGAGTTCTATTTCTTCGATGCTAGGCAATTTTCCTGCTTGCTTCAAATTGAAGTATAGGTTCTGGCAGCGATTGGAATCTTGACGATCAAGGGCATAGACGAATACCTTCCTGCCCAAGATTTTCTCAACCATCTTTGCGATAAGTGCCTGGTTCTCTTGATAGTTGGCGATATCGCGCTTTTTGGTGAAGTTGTAGTTGACGAGCAACGCGTCCTGGCACAAGCAGAACGGCTTTCCTTCGGATAGCAGGGTCGCGAGTTCTCCGACATCCGGATCCAGGCGGAGGCTTTGGAACACTTCCCATTTGCTATGAAGCAGTTGACGCTCAGCCTTGAATTTGGCTCCAAGGACCATGATATTGGCCACTTCCTCATCGGGAATGGTGCAGAGAGTGCCATCATGGACCAGCGTCGCTCCCTTGAGATCGCTGACATCCAATGCCGGGCGGTAGATCTCCGGCTTGGGTTCAGGTTTTGGCTCGGGCTTTGGCTCTGGCTTGGGTTCAGGCTTAGGTTCGACAATAGGTTTTGGCTCTGGCTTAGGGGCTGGCGCAGGAATCGGCTGTTCGATGACCGGCTCTGGTTCGGGAACGGGTTCTTCCTGCTCGTCTTCAAATAAGAAATCAGGAGCGGTGGTGCCGCTATAAGGTTGGCCGGCTTGCGGCTCGTAAGCGGGTGCTTGTGGCGCGGGAGCGGGTTCTGGCTTTGGTTCTTCTTCGGGTTCGAAAACTGCAGGTTTAATGGTGTTCTGCGGTTTTTCGACAGGTTTTTGCTGCGGTTTTGGCTCAGGGAGCGCTTCTTCTTCGCCATCGGAAAGGGATGCGAGTTGAAGCAGTGCGAGCTCGAATAGGGAACGGATATTGCTGACCGTCTTGAAGTCGATTTGTGTCTTCAGCAAGACGTCGATCATTTGGTTTGCGAGCTTGGAGTCGATGCAGGCAGCAAGCTCTTTCGCCTCATCCTCTTTAATAGCGCTTAGCAATGCGGCGGATTTTGTCCTGCGGTAGATGAGCAAGTCTTTCAAGACATCGAGCAAGGATAGGCAAAGACGCTTGATGTCGATTCCGCCATCGAGGAATTCTTGCTCCTTCTTAAGCACCCCTGCGACATCGCCTTGGGCGACAAGCTTCAATAGGGCGACCCTTTGTTTGCTGGAGGTTAAACCGAAGACGGAAAGAACATCTGCCTGCCTCAATACGTTGCCGCCATAGGCGAGGGCTTGGTCCAAAATCGATAAAGAGTCACGCATTCCGCCATCTGCCAAAGCGACGATTTCGTCCACGGCAGCATCCTCAAACTCGACATTCTCTTGATTCAAGACCCAGACGAGCTTTTCTTTTAGGTCTGCATCCTCGATTTTGCCGAAGTCATATCTCTGGCAACGGGACAAGATGGTAGGAAGCACCTTGTGAGGTTCGGTTGTCGCCAAAATGAAGATGACGTGGCTGGGCGGTTCTTCCAATGTCTTTAATAAGGCATTAAAAGCGCCTTGCGACATCATATGGACTTCGTCGATGATGTAGATTTTCATTCTTCCCTTGATGGGAGAATAACGGACGTTGTCGATTAATTCGCGGACCTGGTCAACGCCATTGTTGCTCGCGGCGTCGATTTCGACCACGTCAGGATGCGAACCGGCGTTCAAGGCTTCGCAGTTCGAGCAATGATTGCATTGATGTCCGATTCCCTCTTCGCAGTTAAGCGCCTTGGCAATAAGCCTTGCCATGGATGTTTTTCCGGTTCCTCTCGGCCCGCAGAAAAGATAGGCATGGGCAAGTTTGTTGCTTGCTATGGCGTTTTTTAGGGTGCGAACGATCGCTTTTTGCCCAGCGACCTCGTCAAAGGTCATAGGGCGATATTTGTTATAAAGAGCTTTATATGCCATAAATTATCGCCCTCCATTATACATTTCCGACTTGTTTGTTCCTAGGGCTAATCATAGATTAGGATTGTTTCTCATGCTGTAGGGCATGATATAATTCCGCCGTGGACGAGTGAATTATGGATGAAAGCATGAAAAAGCGCCTAGAAGCAACTAGGGAACGCTACAAACAATTAGAAGAAGCACTGAGCCAGGATGACATCGCATCCGATTTGGCGAATCTTGCCAAAATCAGCAAGGAAAAAGCATCCTTGGAGCAACCGACGAAACTCTATGAGGAGTATCTCGCTTTGGAAGCGGACGTCGCCGAATCCTATGAGATGGAAGCCATTGGCGATGCTGAAATCATAGAGCTTGCAAAAGAGACCAGAAAATCCGATTTGGCTAGGATGGAGCAAATCGAAGAGCAATTGAAGCTCCTCCTTTTGCCGACCGACCCCAATGACAACAAAAATATCATTGTTGAGATTCGCGGCGCCGTCGGCGGGGACGAAGCCAACATTTTCGCGGGCGACCTCCTTCGCATGTATACCAAATACGCCGAAAAACAGGGCTGGAAGATCAAACTTCTTGATGCATCTTTGGGTGCGTCGGGAGGCTATTCTTCCGTCTCTTTTATGATAAAGGGCGACTCCGTGTATTCGAAATTGAAGTTCGAGAGCGGTGCGCACCGCGTTCAGCGCGTACCGAAGACCGAGGCCAGCGGACGCATCCATACTTCCACCGCGACCGTGCTTGTCATGCCTGAGGCGGAGGAAGTCGACATCGTCATCAATCCCGCCGATTTGAAGATTGATACCTATCACTCTCAAGGCGCTGGCGGACAAAACGTCAATAAGACTGAATCTGCGGTCCGCATCACCCATTTGCCGACCGGAATCGTTGCCGCTTGCCAGACCGAAAAGGCTCAATTGCAAAACAAAGAAATCGCAATGCAGATGATACGTGCAAAGGTTTTCGCCTATTATCAGGACCAGGAAGACCAGAAGAGAGCCACCGAAAGAAAGCTCAAAGTCGGCACCGGCGAACGCTCGGAGAAAATACGCACTTACAACTATCCGCAGAACCGCGTTACCGATCATCGCATCGGCTATACGGTCAACAAACTAGACCGCATCATGGAAGGCGATATCGACGAATTGCTTGAAGCGCTTATCCATTATGATCAGGAGCAAAAGCTCTTAGAGCAAACCGGAGAGACTAATGCCTAAGATTTGGGAAGTCTATGGCAATGCCATAAATAAAGGAAAAGACCATGGGGTGCTTTCTGCAGACCTCAGGCTTTTGATTGCTTATGACATGGGCTATGAACTGCCAATCGACACCTTATATCATAAAGATGATGAAATGACTCAGCTTGAGCTGTTCGAGAAACAGTTCGAGAGGCTTATGAACAACGAGCCGGTCGAATACATCATCAATGAAGCGAAATTCCTCGAATATAAGTTGTACGTAGACCCCAATGTCCTCATCCCGAGGATGGAGACACAAGAACTGGTCGCGAACATCACCGAGAGAATCATGGATTACTATGATCCTCGTAACTATTTGGTGTGCGCGGATATCGGAACGGGAAGCGGGGCGATTGCCTTGGCGCTTAAAGGCAACTTCAGGAATTGGCTCATGAGCGCATCAGACGTCTCCAAACCCGCTCTGGAAATCGCAAAGAAAAACTTTGATAAATATGGTGTTTCCATTAACACTTTTGAAGGAAAAAGTTTGGACCCATATATCGAGGCCAACATGAACCTCGACATCATCGTTTCCAACCCCCCATATATTCGCAATCGCGACGATGTCCAATCCTCTGTCCGCGACTACGAACCCGCAAGTGCGTTGTATCTTGAAGACGATAATAATGTGTACGAGGACATCTTTAAGAACTACGAAAAAGTCAAAAAGGGCACCTTATTGATGTGCTTCGAAATCGGCTATGATCTCGAAGACGAATTGAAAGCCCTTATGGCAAAATACCTGAAAAACTATGAATTTGAGTTTGTAAAAGACTTGAATGACATGACGAGATTCCTCTTCGTTTTCTGTAAATAGGAAAATCTATATGAAAGCAAAAAGTATTGAATGGTCCGAAAGAAAACTTGCAGTTGATGCATTAAAGGCTGGAGAATTAGTAGCTTTTCCTACTGAAACCGTATACGGCCTCGGAGCTATATCCAACTGCGAGGAAGCTTTCAAAAAGCTCGTTGCGGCGAAGAAAAGGCCGCCCGAAAAGCCATTTACCCTTATGTGTTCCTCTATTGGACAAGCCGTTCAATATGGGGAAATCGATGTCGGAGCCGTTGGCGTGATGCAAAAATTCATGCCTGGCGAAATCACTTTACTTATTAAGGCGCGTGAGAATCTTCCCCATTGGCTCACTTTGGGCAGCCCATTTATTGGCGTTCGCGTTCCAAATGACGAGAACGTTTTGGCGATGATCGAAGAAGTGGGCGCTCCGCTTCTTGTGCCTTCTGCCAATATTTCCGGCGAGGCTCCCGCTGTTAACGACGAACAAGTGATGGCTTCTCTTGGAGAGGAAATCAAGGTCATCGTGAAGGGAAAATGTATTTCTCAAAAACCGTCAACGATAGTCAAGATTGAAGATGGCAAGATCTCGCTTGTCCGCGAAGGGCCAATCGCCTTCGAAGACATTGCCAAAGTATATGAGCAAAACGTTGTTTCCATTTCATTGGGCTCCGATCACGGCGGACTTGATTATAAGAACAAGATAGCCGCTCACTTATTGGACCGCGGATTCGTGGTTCATGATTTTGGAACCGCCTCTCCTGCGTCCTGCGATTATCCTGAATTCGCATTGGCCGCTGCAAACGCAGTCAGCAAAGGGGCCGCGAACCTTGGAATCCTTGTTTGCACTTCCGGCGAAGGCATTTCCATTGCCGCCAATAAGGTTAAAGGGATTCGCTGCGCCATTGGCTATTGCGATGAGGTGACTCAGAAATGCAGGGAGCACAACAATGCGAATATGGTCGCGTTCGGCCAGAAGTATATGGACCTTGTCGATGTGCTGCGGAGAGTTGATATCTTTGTGTCTGAGAAGTTCTCGCCCTTAGAAAAGCATCATCGCCGCGTAAAACAAATTGATTCAATTTAATTAGACGCCATCGAAACAATCTAGAAAGCTCATCAAATTGGTGAGCTTTTTTAGTGTCCCTTTTTCAATTTGAAACACAAGTAATAAGTGTGGGGACAAATTATCTTTGCCCGAGATGCGGGAATGCCGACCCGCGCTATGTAGGCTACCGAAACGGCGAACCCTATTGCAGAAAATGCATTGGCTTTTCAGGCGCATCTGTAGAGGCGAAACACAAAAATACGAAGGGCGTGTATCTAAAATTGGATTACGAACTATCCGAAGAACAGAAAAATCTATCAGCCCAAATCGTTAAGAATTTCGTTCGGGGCGTCGATACTCTCGTTTATGCCGTATGCGGATCGGGGAAAACGGAAATCTCCTATGCAGTCATTCGGTATGCGATGTCGAAGGGCATGAACGTTGCTTTTGCTTTGCCTAGAAGGGATGTTGTCATCGAATTACACGAAAGGTTACAAGCGGCATTTCCACGGAACTCGATTGTCGCAGTCTATGGCGATCACCACGAAAGGCTGGAAGGCGATTGCGTCATCTTGACTACTCACCAGCTGTTCCGCTACCCACATTATTTCGACTTGATTGTGATGGATGAAATCGATGCCTTCCCATACAAAGGCAACGATGTTTTGGATGGCATTTTTAAAACGGCGCTTAGAGGCCATTGCCTATTGATGTCTGCCACTCCTTCGAAGGAAGTAGTGAAGACGTTTTCGACGGGAGCCCATCAGATGCTGACCCTTCACACCAGGTTCCATAAGCATGAGATTCCGGTCCCCAAAACAATCATCAGCAAAGGCGTCCTTAAATTCATTTTCCTTGCAAAAAGGCTGCGCAATTATCAAAAGGAACGCAAACAAGCCTTTATTTTTGTGCCTTCCGTCAGTTTGTCCGAGACGTTATTCAGCCGGCTTTCTTTGGCTTGCAAAGGAGGGAATTACGTTTCGTCAAAAAGAGTTGGAAGGGAGCAAATCATTCGAGATTTCAAAGCAGGGAAATACTCATATTTGGTTACGACCGCCGTCCTCGAACGAGGGATTACGGTGGCTAATTTGCAGGTCGTTGTATATCAATCCGACGATCGAATCTATGATGCCGCGACATTGATTCAAATCGCAGGAAGGGCCGGAAGGAAAGCTTCCGCTCCTGATGGCGATGTGCTTTTCCTTGCGGACCATGAAAGCGAGGCGATGAAACATGCGATTTCCGAAATCAAGTACTGCAATACGTTTTTGCAAAATATGCTTTAAGCCAATACGAGACAATTCGCTGCGATTCTTATTGGGCGATTCGCCGCCATTGTGTCGGAAATGCTTCGAATCGATGAAACCCAAACTTCAGAGGTGGAAGGTTGGCAACGTTGTCTGCTATGCCTTATTCGAGTATCGGGATCAAATCCGCTCTTTGCTCTATCAATTCAAAGGCTGTTTCGATTATGAGCTATTCCCCGTTTTCGTCTATTTCAGCCAACCCCTTATTCGTTTTCGCTTCCGAAACTACATCATTGTGCCTGCTCCATCATCTGCTTTGAGGAACGCGCAAAGAGGCTTCAATCAGGTTGTCGAGATGTTCAAGCCAATCGGTTTGGAGATCTCTGACGTCCTTCTCAAAAACAGCGATGACAAACAATCTGATTTGGGGGCTGCAGCAAGGAAACAAGTCTATAAGGTGCTGGCAGTGAAAAAAGGCGCGTCCATCCAAGGGAAAAAGATTCTTCTGGTAGACGACGTCTACACCACCGGATCCACCGTAAAAGGGTGCGTTGACTTGCTTAAAAATCACGGTGCGAGCAAAGTCGCCGTGCTTGTAATGTCGCGAACACCGAAACATGGTGTTTAGAGTTCGTTGCCTACCATTTTAACAAATGGTATTATTAACCCGCTGTTTTGAGGAGATTACCGTGGCTAACATTATTGAAAGTATATTCCACCTTGAGAAAAGGGAATTGAATCGCTACGCCAGAGAGGCCGACCGCGTCTTGGCGCTCGAAGAGCAAATCGCTGCTTTGTCTGACGATGAGCTCCGCGCCAAAACCGAAGAGTTCAAGGCCGCTTTGCAAGCAGGCAAAAAACTCGATGACATCAAGATCGAGGCTTTTGCAGTCGCTAGGGAAGGCGCTAGGCGCGCGATTGGGCAATTCCCATTTAAAGTCCAGGTCATCGGCGCTTTGGTCCTCCACGACGGTAACGTCGCTGAGATGAGGACCGGTGAAGGTAAAACCTTGACCGCGACCATGGCCGTTTATCTAAACGCTTTGACCGGCAACGGCGTCCACGTCGTCACCGTTAACGAATACCTCGCCCAACGTGACGCCGATTGGATGGGCAACATCTATCGTTTCTTGGGACTCACCGTAGGCGTCAACCTCGCTTCGAAGTCCCCGCTCGAGAAGAAAGAAGCCTATCTTTGCGACATCACCTATACCACCAACTCCGAACTTGGCTTCGACTATCTGCGCGACAACATGGCGCAATCGACGTCGAACCGCGTTCTCCGCGGCTTGAAATACGCCGTCATCGACGAAGCCGACTCGGTCTTGATCGATGAATCCCGCACCCCGCTTATCATTTCGGGCGGACAGAAATCCTCGGCTTCCCAATACATGGTCGCCGACCGCTTCGTCAAAACCCTTCGCCTAAACCGCGACTTTGTCGTCGATATCAAAACCAAGACCTGCAACCTCACCGATGAGGGCAACAACAAAGCCGAAAGGATGTTCGGCGTCCGCAACCTCTATGATCCTGAGAACCAAGAGCTTGTCCACCGTATCCACCAGGCGTTGAAAGCCAACTACATCATGCACCGCGACGTCGAATACATGGTCGACGCCGAGCGTCAGATCCAATTAATCGACCAATTCACCGGCCGTATCATGAAGGGCCGCGAATACAACGACGGCTTGCAGCAAGCGATTCAGGCCAAGGAAGGCGTGGAAATCAAACAGGAAACCACTGTTTTGGCGACCATCACCTATCAGAACTTCTTCCGTTTATATAAGAAGATGTCCGGTATGACCGGTACCGCGAAGACCGAGGAAGAGGAATTCGAGAAGATCTACAACATGAAGGTCATCGTCA
>CAMORJ010000019.1 GCA_946623775.1 uncultured Bacillota bacterium
GCCATCCGCTACTTGCCCCAAGACAAGCCGAGATACCTTATGGGAGTCGGTTCCATTGACTATATCCTAGAAGGAATTACGATGGGTGTGGACATGTTCGATTGCGTCCTCCCAACCCGCCTAGCAAGGCATGGTTCTTTGATGACGACGCATGGGCGCGTGAACATTCAAAGAGCACAGTATAAAGAGGACTTCACTCCGCTTGATGATGAGTGTGATTGCTATACCTGCAAGAACTACACGAAAGCCTATCTCCATCATCTTTATAAGGCGAATGAGGAGTTTGGAAAGACCCTCAATTCCATCCACAATATCCGCTTCCTGATCCGTTTAGCCGAAGGGGCGAGGAAAGCGATTCAAGAGGACCGTTTTGGGGACTATAAACAAGAAATCTATGCAAAATTCGGAGATAAGAGAGGCTTCTGATGGATATTTCTCTATTTGATTTCAATCTTCCGGAGGAGCTGATCGCTCAATCTCCGCTTAAGGCGCGCGATGAAGCGAGACTCATGGTCATCGACCGCGAGCACAAGACCATCGAGCACAGGATTTTCAAGGATCTTTTGGAATACCTTCGCCCAGGAGACGTCTTGGTTAGGAACAACACCAAAGTCATTCCCGCAAGACTCATCGGAACCAAGGTCGAGACCGGCGGGCATTGCGAAGTATTGCTGCTCAAACAACTGCCTGAGGTTGACACTTGGGAGTGCTTAGTTGGAAATGCCCGTTCGGTACATGTCGGAAGTCATGTTACCTTTGGGGATGGCTCGCTTACTTGCGAATGCGTCAAAGAATTAGACGAAGGCATCCGCCATATGAGATTTATCTACCAAGGTATCTTCTTGGAGATTTTGGAGCGCCTTGGAAAAATGCCTCTGCCTCCATATATCAAGCGACAGATCACCGATAATTCCGATTACCAGACCGTATATGCGAAAGTGCCTGGCTCGGCCGCCGCTCCAACGGCGGGATTCCATTTCACGCCTGAGCTATTTGAGCAAATCAAAGCTATGGGCATCGAGGTTTTGGATGTCACATTGAATATTGGCTTAGGCACATTTAGGCCAGTCAAGGTGCAGGATACCAAGGATCATGTTATGCATAGCGAGCTATGCGAGATGAGCGAATATACCGCCGAAAGATTGAACCTCGCCAAAAAAGAGGGGAGACGTATCATCGCTATCGGGACAACATCGGTCAGAACCCTTGAATCTATTTATGGCAAACACGGATGCTTCAAAGCCGATAAGATGGATACTTCTATCTTCATCAGTCCGGGATACCATTATCAAGCAATCGATGCCCTAATCACGAACTTCCATTTACCGAAATCGACCTTAGTCATGCTGGTGTCTGCCTTCATGGGCAGGAAATGGACATTGCATTGTTATGAAGAAGCGGTGAAGGAGCAATATCGTTTCTTCTCGTTTGGAGACGCCATGTTTATCTATGGCGATTTCGATTACGATTCTGCCGCGGAGGAATAAGCGTGCCAGACAAAATCAATTACCAAAAACTCGCTTTAGAAGAGCTAGAACGCATACACGCCTCCAATAAACGGCCCTCCTTGCTGTTTCATGTTTGCTGTGGTCCTTGCTCTTGCTATCCCCTAACTTTCCTTTGCCCGCATTTTGATGTGACGATCCTTTATAACAACTCCAACATTTATCCTCCAGAGGAATTCGATAAGAGGCTAGGGGAACTGAAGAAACTCATCGACTATCTAAAAAGGGATTATGGGTTCGAAATCAAACTCGTTGTCCCTGCTTACGATAACGACGAGTACAACAAAGCGCTTGCTCCATTTGCGACTTCTCCTGAAGGCGGGGAGCGGTGCCATGTCTGCTACCGCAAAAGGATGGCGGAAGCCTATGACTACGCAGAAGAAAAGGGGTATGACTATTTCACGACCGTCATGACCGTATCGCGTCAAAAGGATTCCCAAATCATGAATCAAATTGGGGAAGAGCTATCGAAAACGCATACACGTACCAAATATTTTTTCTCTGACTTCAAAAAGAACAACGGCCAAATGATCGGTGTGCAGATCAGAAAGAAGTACGATCTCTATAACCAAATCTATTGCGGATGCATCTACTCCTATCAAGAGATGCTTCAACGCCCAAAACACTAACTGCTTTTCTTACAAATAAACATGGAACCCCCGAGCGAGAACTCACGCTCTTTTTCTGATGTTATAATCCTCTCACCAACTGCCAGTTTAAAAACTGGCAAGAATTGTATAGGAGGTTTGAAATGACAAATTGTGTTCAAATGAGTGAAAATACTAACCAAGTAGGTTACAATATGAACGAAGGAGGTGCGAAAATGGCACAAATCACGTTCAGTGTCCGAATGGATGAAACGCTCAAGAGGCAGTTAGATCAACTCTGCATGGATTTTGGCATGAACACCTCAACAGCGATTAATGTTTTCGCTAAAGCAGTCGTTCGCGAAGGAAAAATTCCTTTTGAGATTTATTCAAGTAGAAATGAAATAACTCGTGAAGGCGCCCTACGCGCTATAGATGAGTTGCGTCAGAGTGCAGTCGAAAGCGGCAGTGCCGGAATGTCGCTTGATGAAATCAACGAAGAGATCAATCTCGCCAGAAAAGGTCTCTAATTCCTATGCCTTTATATGTCGTTCTCGACACTAATGTTTTGGTGTCTTCTTTGCTCTCGACCAACGCTGATTCGGCAACAGTTTTGGTTTTAAAAGCGCTTTTCTCTGACAAAGTCACTCCTATTTATAGCAAGGCAATACTCGATGAATATATAAACGTTCTCCACCGAGCAAAGTTTGGTTTTCCCCATGCAACTATCGATTACTTGCTTCAAACTATTATCAATTACGGCCTGTGCATAGATCCGTCGCCTTCAGGATGCGTTTTGCCAGACATGAAGGATCTCCCTTTCTATGAAGTTGTTTTAGAAAAGAAAGATGACAATGCCTATCTGGTAACGGGTAATATTCGTCATTTCCCCAAAGAACCATTTGTTGTTACGCCCAGGGAATTCCTCACTTTAATTAAACTATGATGCGGGGAAAATGCATGCCTTCCTTTTTGCGGTGATTAAGAGGATCGTCAACCCCCGATTTTATTCCTTTTTCATTATTTATTGCGACGACGCGACGGCGCATTCGTCAGTTTTTCCTTCTAGATCCATTTGTTAAACGAATAATGTTTTTATGCTGGAAACCCAAAGGATCTCCCTGGTTTTCCATGGCTTTTCCAAAAATAGCTCGAAAAACCAAAAATGAATACTTAAAAAATCCACAAATTTGTGCACTGTGCACAATTTCTAGATTTCTTTCGATGCCATCAAGCCTTTTTTTGACGCCTTCTGGCCAAAATGCGAAAAATGACGATTGCATGTGCATATTTTTAAAAAAAGTTCTTGCCCCTGTACGCGAGAGCGCGTAATCTAATGCACGCTGGCGCTTGCGATGAAATGCGAGGTTGCCGACACACCCACAGGCGTTGTCATGATAGGGTGGCCGGGGAATTCGCATGGAGCACTGCGTCAAGAAGCCTGAAAACAGTCATTAGGAGGAACATTCATGGCAAAAGAACAAGCGATTCGCGTTCGCTTATTGGCCTATGACCACAAGATCCTCGACCTCAGCGTCGCCAAGATCTTGGAAGCGGCCAACAAAACCGGTGCCAAAGTGAAGGGACCCATCCCTCTGCCCACCGACAAAGAGGTGTACACCATTCTCCGCGCTACCTTCAAATATAAGGATAGCCGCGAGCAATTCGAAATCCGCACCCACAAACGTCTCATCTACATCTTCAACGCGACCAAAGAGACGTTGGACATCTTAAAGAGGCTAGACCTGCCCTCTGGTGTGGACATCAACATTAAGTTCTAAGGAGGACCTGATTCATGAAATCCATCATCGGAAGAAAAATGGGCATGACCGAGGTCTTCGCCCCAGACGGAACGATGTATCCCGTCACCGTCATCGAAATCCTGCCCAACCTCATCGTTGGCAAGAAGACCATGGAACGCGATGGCTATGAAGCCCTCCGCGTCGGCTACGAAGACAAACCCGCCAGGCTGCTCAACAAACCTGAGAAGGGCGTCTACGACAAAGCCAATCTCCCCACCAAAGCCAATCTCTATGAGCTCAAGGGAGACGAGATCTATGGCAAGCAGATCGGAGAAACCCTCACCGCCGCGCTATTCGCGACTGGCGAAGTGGTGGACGTCATCGGCCACAACAAAGGCCATGGCTACTCCGGCACCATCAAGAAGTACCATCACCACATCGGACCCAAAGGCCATGGCTCCGGCTATCACCGCCACATCGGCTCCTTAGCCAACAACGGCCGTGACAACAACCGCGTCATCCCCGGCAAGAAGATGTCCGGACATTGGGGCCCCGAGCAAGTGACCATCCACAACGTCACCATCGTCGAGTCCAACCCCGAGAAGGGCTACATCCTCGTCAAGGGCGGCGTCCCCGGACCAAGGAAAGCGATCGTCATGCTTCGCACCGCGGTCAAAACCCAATTCAAGAAGCCGGAAGTCAAACCGCTCGTCGATTTGACCCCAGCCCCCGAAGCACCAGCTGAAGAAGCGAAAGGAGAATAACCATGGCTGAAAAGAAAATCACCCTTCCGGTTGTTACCCTCGAAGGCGCCGAAGCTGGCAAAGTCACCCTTGATCCCGCAGTCTTCGGAGTCAAGGACGTCAACCCCCAGGTCATCAAAGATGCCGTCACCGTCTACCTCGCCAATCTCCGTCAGGCCACTGCCAAAACGAAGAAGCGCCACGACGTCGCCGGCACCGGCAAGAAGCCCTGGAGGCAAAAAGGAACTGGACGCGCCCGTTCCGGCGACGCCCAATCCCCAGTCTGGGTTGGAGGCGGCAACGTCTTCGGACCGGACGGCAATCAGAATTACACTCTCGCGCAGAATAAAAAGGCACACGCGCTCGCGTTGAAGGCCGTTCTGTCCGAGAAGGTCGGCTCTGGGCTCATCGTCGTCGATAGCCTCGAGCTCAAGGAGAAGAAGACCAAAGCCTTCAAGGCGGCCCTCGCCGCCATCAAGGCCAACGGCAAAGTCCTCGTCGTCGTCGACGGCGATAACGAAGCCCTCGTCCTCTCCGCCCGCAACATCGAAAACGTCGGGCTCGTCGAACCCAGCAACATCGCCGTCTATGATGTGCTGAACTTCGACTCCATCGTCGTCTCAAAAGAGGGCATCAAGAAAATCGAGGAGGCATTGAAGTAATATGGCAGACGAAAAGAAACCAGTCGAGGCCGCAGTCGAGGCCCCGGTCGAAGAGGCTCCCAAAAAGAAAGCCCCAGCCAAAAAGAAAGCTCCCGCGAAGAAAAAGCCTGAGCCCGCACCCGAGCCCGCGAAGAAATCCTTCGCCAAGCCGACCGTCCATGACTTCGAAGTGATCGTTGCACCGCACATCACCGAGAAGACCATGGCCCTTATGCAGAACGCGAACAAAGTGACCATCAAGGTCAATGCGAACGCGAACAAGATCGAAATCAAAGATGCCTTCCAGCGCATCTTCCAGGTCAAAGTCGTCGACGTCAAAGTCAGCAACCAAAGGTCCAAATCAACCACCCGCGGCGGCCGCTACAAAGGCAAGATCTCCGGCTTCAAGAAAGCCGTGGTCACCATCGCGGAAGGCGAGGCCATCGACCTGTTCAAAGAGTAAGGAATCACCATCTTATATATAAATAAGGATATATAGGAAAAGCATCCAATATAGGAGAGAAAGAACATGGCAATCAGAACATACCGTCCTTACACCAAGTCCCGTCGCGCCATGACGAACTCGACGTTCGAGGACATCACCAAAGCCACTCCTGAAAAATCGTTGCTTGCCCCCAAGAAACATAAGGGCGGGCGCAACAATCAGGGACACATCACCTGCCGCCACAAAGGCGGAGGAAACAAAAACCGCTACAGGATCATCGACTTCCGTCGCCGCAAGGATGGCATCCCAGCCACCGTCAAGGCGATCGAATACGATCCCAACCGCAACGCCAACATCGCGCTTCTCGTCTATGCTGACGGCGCGAAAACCTACATCATCGAGCCGCAGGGACTAAGCGTCGGCGACGTCGTCGTCTCCGGCGAATCCACCGACATCAAAGTCGGCAACTGCCTCGAGATGCAGCACATCCCAGAAGGAACCTTCATCCACAACCTGGAACTCCAGCCTGGCAAAGGCGCCCAGCTCTGCCGCGCCGCCGGAACCTCGGCTCAGATCCTCGGTTTGGAAGGAAAGTACGTCATCGTCCGCCTCGCCTCTGGCGAAGTGAGGAAAATCCTCAAGAACTGCCGCGCCACCATCGGCATCGTCGGCAATGAGGACTACAACCTCATCAACCTCGGCAAAGCCGGCAAGTCGCGCTGGAGGGGCGTCCGCCCGACCGTCCGCGGCTCCGCGATGAACCCCTGCGACCACCCCCACGGCGGTGGTGAGGGCAAATGCCCTGTCGGCCGTGATGCCCCGCGCAGCCCCTGGGGCAAGCGCACCCAAGGCGTCAAGACCCGCCGTCTCAAGAAGAATTCCACTCGCCTCATCGTCAGGCGTAGGACCAAGTAAGAAAGGAGATAGAAGAACATGTCACGTTCCCTTAAAAAGGCCCCGTTCGTGGATGAGTACCTTCTCAAGAAGGTCGAAGCTCTCCGCCAGAGCGGCAAGAAAGAGATCATCAAAACCTGGTCTCGCCGTTCCACCATCTATCCCGCTTTCGTGGAGCAGACCTTCGCCGTCTACAACGGCAAAGAGCACATCACCGTCTATGTCACTGAGGACATGGTCGGACATAAGCTCGGCGAATTCGCTCCCACCCGCAACTTCCCTGGTCACCATGGCAACAACGTCGGTGACAAGGGCGCCACCAAGAAATAAGGAGAATAGCAATGGCTGAAGAAAAGAAACCCGTCGCTCCTGCTCCTGAAGAAGCGCCTAAGAAGAAAGCTCCCGCCAAGAAAAAGGCGGCTGCTCCCAAGAAACCTGCCGAACCTAAGCCAGAATCCGCTCCTGAGGCTGCCCCCGTCGAGGAGGCCCCCAAGAAAAAGGCCCCTGCCAAGAAAGCGGCCAAACCCGCTGCCAAGAAGCCGGAACCCGCACCCGAGCCTGAAAAGCCTCAGGTCACCGAAGCCCGCTGCTTCGTCCGCGATGTCCGCGTGACCCCCCGCAAAGTGAGGCTCGTCGCCGACGTCGTCCGCGGCAAGGACGTCAAGGAAGCCCTCGGCTTGCTCAAGCAAACCGTCCGCGCCGCCGCCCTTCCGATCGAAAAGGCCATCCGTTCCGCGGCCGCCAATGCCACCAACAACTTCGGCATGGACGCCGACCTGCTCTACGTTGCCGAAATCCAAGTCGGCGATGGCTTGAAGATCAAGAGGTATCGCCCCCGCGCCAAAGGCAGCGCCTCGGGCTTAGTCAAACGCAACGCCAACCTCACGGTTGTCGTGAAGGAAAGAAAGTAAGGAGAACCGAAAACTATGGGACAGAAAGTTAATCCAGTCGGAATGCGCATCGGCATCAACCGCGACTGGAATTCCAAGTGGTTCGCCTCGAAGAAGGAATACGGCGACTTCCTCGTTGAGGACATCGCCATCCGCAAATACCTCGACAAAGAACTCAAATCCGCCATGCTCTCCCACGTCGCGATCTCCCGCGTGAAGACCGACAAGGGACATGACGTCCGCGTCCAGATCTACGTCGCCCGCCCGGGTGATGTCATCGGACAAGACGGCGAGAAGATCAACCGCATCAAGAAAGAAGTTGCGAAGCTCGTCTCCTCGGGCCGTCTCCAAATCGATGTCGTCGAAGTCAAGAATCCCGACCTCGACGCCACCTTGGTCGCCAAATGGATCGCCAGCGAGCTCGAAAACCGCGCCGCGTTCCGCTCGACCATGAAGAAAGCCTTGATGCGCATGCGCAAAGCAGGCGCCAAAGGATGCAGGACCCTCTGCTCCGGCCGCCTCGGCGGAGCTGAAATCGCCCGCGCCGAAGGCTACAAGGAAGGCGTTGTGCCTCTGCACACCATCCGCGCAGACATCGACTTCGCCCACGTTCCCGCCGCGACCACCTATGGCAACATCGGCGTGAAGGTGTGGATCTGCCGCTCCTTGAACAAGACAACCACCGACGAAGTCAACGAACCCGCCCCGCGCGACCCCCGCGATTTCCACGGAGACCGCCGCGAACCGAGGAGGGGTCCGAAAGGAGGACAGCCCAATGCTACAGCCAAAACGCGTTAAGTACCGTCGCCCTCATGGCCTCAGCTATGAAGGCCACGCCAAAGGCGGAACCAACATCGACTTCGGTGAATTCGGATTAGTCGCCCTCGAAGGCTGCTACCTCACCGATCACCAAATCGAATCCGCCCGTATCGTCCTCTCTCGCTACACCGACCGCGCCGGCAAGGTCTGGATCAGGGTCTTCCCCCATCTTGCCAAAACCAAAAAGCCCGCCGAAGTCCGTATGGGTTCCGGCAAAGGCAGCCCCGAAGGCTGGGTCGCCGTCGTCAAGGAAGGCAACGTCCTATTCGAAATCGGAGGCATCTCCGAAGAAGTCGCCTGCGAAGCTCTTCGCCTTGCCGCTTACAAACTTCCGATCAAGTGCAAGGTCATGAAGAAAGCAAAACCCGCTGAGGCTCAGGAGGAGAAGTAATGACTATCAAAGAATTGCGCGAACTCACTCCCGCCGAACTCGAGCAGAAGATCTACGATCTCAAGCAAGAATTGTTCGAACTCCGCCGCAAGAAAGCGGTGGGAAGCCTCGAAAGGGGAGAACAAGTCCGCATCGTGCGCAAGCAGCTCGCTTGGGCCGAAACCGTCAAGCGCGAGCTTGAATTAGCTAAGTGAAGAAAGGAACAAAGACAATGGAAAGAAATCATCGCACCAGCGTCCAAGGCGTCGTCACGTCCGTGAAAATGAACAAGACGATCGTCGTCACCGTCTCCACTGAACGCAACCACCCGATCTACCGCAAGCGCGTCGGGTATTCCAAAAAGTACTATGCCCACGATGAGAACAACATCGCCAAAGTCGGCGACGTCGTCACCATCAGGGGCTGCCGCCCGATGTCCAAGCTCAAGAGGTTCGTCCTCGTCAGCGTGGACTCCCATGCCGCTTTAGCCGAAGCCGCCGCCGAAGTCGAGGCCACCCTCGAAGCCCAGGAAGGCATCGCCGAAGCCGCTGAGGGCGAGAAGGAGGCCGAATAATGGTTCAGAACGAAACCAATCTCGTGGTCGCCGACAACTCCGGCGCCCGCTCGGTCCGCGTCTTCCGTCAGTATGGCGGATCCCGCCGCAAGGTCTCTTCCATCGGCGACGTAGTCCTCTGCGCCGTCAAGGAAGCCATCCCCAACGGCAAAATCAAAAAGTCCGATGTCGTCAAAGCCGTCATCGTGCGCGTCAAGCATCCGGTCCTCCGTCCAGACGGATCGACCATCAGCTTCGACGACAACGCCGTCGTCCTCATCGATAACGATGGCAACCCAGTGGGCACCCGCGTCTTCGGACCCGTCGCCCGCGAGCTCCGCGAAAAGGGATACATGAAGATCGTCTCCCTCGCCGTCGAGGTCCTATAAGGAAAGGAGATTGCAATCATGAACATCAAAAAAGGTGATAACGTCATCGTGATCTCCGGATTCGATAAAGGCAAGAAGGGCATCGTCCAGCGCGTCTACCCCAAACTCAACAAGGTGGTCGTCGAGGGCGTCAATGTCCGCAAAAAGCACAAGAAGCCGACCCAGGCAGTCCCTGAGGGAAGCATCGTCGACGTCTATGCGCCGATCGACGCCTCCAACGTCGCGCTCATCGACCCCAAGACCAAAAAGCCCACCCGCGTCCACTATGGCGTGGTCAAGGGCAAGAAAGTCCGCCTCGCCAAATCCGGCGAGAGCCTAGATAAATAAGGAGGAACTAGAACATGGCTACCAAAAAGAAACCAGTTGTTGCTGCAACTCCTGAAAACCCCAATTACGTCAACCGCTTGATGAAGAAGTACCGCGAGGAAATCGTCCCCGCCCTCATCAAGGAATTCGGCTATTCCACCCCGATGCAGGCCCCGAAGATCGAGAAGATCGTCATCAACATCGGCGTCGGCGAAGCTACCCAAAACAGCAAGCCGCTCGACGATGCCGTCGCCGAACTCGCGACCATCACCGGCCAGAAGCCCGTCATCACCAAAGCCAAGAAGTCCATCGCGACCTTCAAAGTCCGCGAAGGACAATCCATCGGCTGCAAGGTGACCCTCCGCGGCGTCAGGATGTATGAATTCCTCGACAAGCTCGTCTCCATCGCGCTTCCCCGCGTCCGCGACTTCCGCGGCGTCAGCAGGAACGCCTTCGACGGCCATGGCAACTACACCTTGGGCGTCAAGGAGCAATTGATCTTCCCGGAAATCGATTACGATAAGGTTTCCAAAGTCCGCGGCATGGACGTCGTCATCGTCACCACCGCGAGAAGCGACCAAGAAGCGTATTCCCTCTTAGAGAAGATCGGAATGCCCTTCCGCAAATAAGGAGCGAGAACAATGGCTAAGAAAAGTTTGATCGCAAAGTCCAAAAGGGCTCCGAAATATCAGGTTCGCGCCTATACCCGCTGCAAGAGATGCGGCCGCCCCCACGGCGTGCTCCGTCGCTTCGGCCTCTGCCGCATTTGCCTTCGCGAACTCGCCTACAAGGGCGAAATCCCCGGCTTGAAGAAAGCCTCTTGGTAAGGAAAGGAGATAAAAGAACATGAACGCAGATCCAATCGCCGATATGCTCACTCGCATCCGCAACGCCAACGCGCTGCGCTACGACGAAGTCTCCATGCCCTCTTCCAAGATGAAAGAAGGCATTGCCGAGATCTTGAAGAACCAGGGCTTCGTCACCGACTTCCGCGTCGAGGGCGAAGGCGTGAAGAAACTCCTCACCATCACCCTGAAATACTCCGCCACCGGAGAGCGCGCCATCACCGGCTTGAAGCGCATCTCCAAACCCGGCCTCCGCGTCTACGCCGAGGCCAATAAGATCCCAAGCGTCCTCAAAGGCCTTGGAATCGCGATCGTCTCCACCCCCAACGGGCTCCTCACTGACCGCCAGGCCAGGAAGGGACACGTCGGCGGCGAAGTCATCGCCTACGTCTGGTAAAGAAAGGAAGAAAAGAAATGTCTCGTATCGGATTTAAACCCGTCGTTCTTCCCGCTGGCGTCTCCGCCCAAGTCAATGAAGGCGCCGTCGTTGTCAAAGGCCCCAAAGGCGAATTAAGTGTCGCTTTCCCAAGCTGCATCAGCGTCGAGGTTGCCGGCAACGAACTCCACGTCAAGAGGGCTAACGAAGAAAAGAAGGCCCTTGAGAATCACGGCACCGTCCGCGCCAACATCGCCAATGCGGTGAAAGGCGTCTCGGAAGGATTCGTCAAGGAACTCGAAATCTCGGGCATCGGCTACCGCGCTGCCATGCGCGGCGAATCGCTCGTGCTCAACGTCGGCTTCAGCCACGAAGTCGTCATCAAGCCAATCCCCGGCACCAAGATCTCCCTTAAGGATGAGACCCACATCGTCGTCGAGGGCATCGACCGTCAGAAAGTCGGCCAGATCGCCGCATTGATCCACGATACCAAGCGTCCCGAACCTTATGGCGGAAAAGGCATCAAGTACAAGGGTGAGGTCATCGTCCGCAAGGAAGGCAAGCGCGCCTCCAGCGGTAAGAAGTAATAGGAGCGAACTACCATGATCGAAAAACCATCTAGGAATTCCATTCGCAAAAGGCGTCACCTCCGCGTCAGGGCCAAAGTGTCCGGCACCGCGGAAAAACCCCGCCTCTGCGTCTTCCGCTCCAACAAGAACATCGAAGCCCAGCTCATCGATGACGTCAAAGGCGTGACCTTGGTCTACGCCTCCTCCGTCCAGATGAAGCTCCCCAACGGCGGCAACTGCGAAGCTGCTGCCAAAGTCGGCGCACTCTTAGCTGAGCGCGCCAAGGAAAAGGGCATCGAAGCTGTGGTCTTCGACCGCGGCGGATATATCTACCATGGGCGCGTCGCCGCCCTCGCCGATGCTTGCCGCGAAGGCGGGCTCAAGTTCTAAGGAGAACCGACAATGGAAGAAGAAAACAAAGTCATCCCGGCGGAAGAACAAGCTCCCGCCCAGCCCTCTCCCGAAGATGAGAACCGCGGATTAGAGCCTCATGGCTCCGCCTCCGCCCCCCGTCCCGGCGACAGGAAGTATGGATCCCGCAAAGGCCGTCCACCCGAGAGGAGGCAGGGCCGCGGCGGATTCCGTCAGCACACCGACGAATACCTCGAAAGAGTCGTCCATATCAACCGCATCTCCAAGACCACCCAAGGCGGCAAAAACGTCCGCTTCTCCGCCCTCGCCGTCGTCGGCGATGGCAAAGGCAAATACGGCTTCGCCCTCGCCAAATCCGGTGAGGTCCCCGATGCCATCAAAAAGGCCCTTGCCAAAGCAAGGAAGCAGATGGTCAACGTCGAGATCGTCAAAGGCGGCACCATCGCCCATGACGTCGAAGGCGTCTTCGGCTCCACCAAAGTCGTCCTCAAGCCCGCTCGCCCGGGCACCGGCATCGTCGCCGGCGGCGCAGTCCGCGCCGTCATCGAGCTTGCCGGCATCAAGAACATCGTTTCCAAAGTCTACGGCTCCCGCGCCCCGATCAACATCATCCGCGCGACCGATAACGGACTGAAGCAGCTCAAGCGCTACGAGCAGGTCATGTTGCTCCGCGGCCTCAAAACCGAGGAACAGCTCCGCGCCGCCCGTCGCCAGGCCGCTCCGACCAACGATAAACCACAGGAAGGAGAATAAGCCATGTCCTCTCTACACACCTTAACCAACGCAGAAGGCGCTCGCACCTCCTCCTTCCGCAAAGGCCGCGGCCGCGGAACCGGAAACGGCAAGACCGCCGGACACGGTCAGAAGGGCCAAGGCGCCCACGCCCACACCAAGGCCAACGGCTTCGAAGGCGGTCAGACCCCCATCGCAAGGCGTTTGCCGAAGTTCGGCGCCCGCAAAACCCATAAAGGTCATAAGACCGTTTATGCTATCATTAACCTCGATCGCCTCAATGCCTTCGAAGACGGCACCCTCGTCAATGCTGCCCTTCTCATCGAAAAAGGCATCATCAAGAAGGAACTTGACGGCGTGAAGGTCCTTGGCACCGGCGAATTGACCAAGAAGTTGGTCGTCGAGGCCAAAGCCTTCTCCGCAACCGCCAAAGCGGCGATCGAAAAGCTCGGTGGGGAAGCGAAGGTAATCGAATAATGAAGAAGTTCGTCTCGATCTTTAAGAACAAAGAAATCGTCAACCGCATTTTCTTTACGATCATGATCCTGTTCGTCTTGAGGATCGGGGCGGCTATCACGGTACCCGGCGTTTCCGTTGGCAGCGAGTTAACCAATGCCATGAATTCCGGCAACGCCCTCGCCATGATGGATTTGCTTGGCGGCGGAGCCTTATCGAACTTCTCGATATTCGCCCTCGGCGTCTCGCCATACATCACCGCCCAGATCATCATTCAGCTTCTCTCCAAAGACGTCTTGCCCGCTTTGACCGAACTGTCCAAGCAAGGGCAATACGGGAGGAAGAAAATCGAGATGGCTACCCGTTACCTGACGTTGCTCCTAGGAGCGGTGCAGGCATACGGCATCATCAAGACGATGCAGAACAACTCCTACATCAGCTTGTCCCTCGAAGATAACTTCTGGACCTACGCCTATATCGTCACAGTCCTGCTCGCGGGCGCCATGCTCACGATGTGGCTGGGCGACCAAATCACCGAGAAAGGCTTGGGAAACGGCATCTCCGTCATCATCTTTGCCGGATGCGTCCGTTCCTTGCCGATCCAAATCTCCACCGCATGGACCAAGTGGATCGCCACCTCCGTCGACCACGGCTCGACCGCATTAATCCGCGGCACGTTCCAATTCGCCCTGTACATCCTGGCTCTTATCCTGATTACGGGCGGCGTCGTGTTCTTCGAGCTCGCCAGGAGGAAGATCCCCGTCCAGCATGCCGGCAAGGGAGGCCAAAGCGCCTCCATGGCCCGCGCCTCGTTCTTGCCCATCAAGGTCAACAGCGCAGGCGTCATCCCCGTCATCTTCGCCTCATCCCTCCTCATGGCCCCGTCCGTCATCGCGAGCTTCATCAGCGCCGATGCGGCCAATGCGGGCTGGCTCAAGATCTTCGCGTACAGCGAAATGTACACGATGCCTTGGTTCGGAGGGCAGACCTGGCAGATGCCTTGGGGCTTGCTCATCTACCTATTCCTGATCATCGCGTTCACGTTCTTCTATTCCCAAATGGAAATCGACCCCGAGCAACTCGCGGACAACTTCCAGAAGAACGGCTCCTACATCCCTGGCATCCGCCCGGGCAAAGAGACCGAACGCTATGTCGGCAAAGTGCTTAACCGCGTCACTTGCATCGGCGCGCTATCGCTGGCCGCCATCTCGGCTCTCCCCGTCGCCTTGACCCTCTCCGGGGTCTTCGGCGCCGATACGAGCCTTGCCATCGGCGGCACCGGCATGATCATCATCGTCGGCGTGTGCATCGAAATCAATTCGCAGATCGATGGACTCCTCGCCGGCAAATCGTTTGAAGAAGTCACCGGAGGAATGTAATAACCATGCTCAACATCATTTTGATGGGTCCCCCTGGCGCCGGAAAAGGCACTCAGGCGACTGCGATCGTCGACGCGTTCCACCTCCCTCATATCTCCACTGGCGACATGTTCCGCGAGGCCATTGCCCAAGGAACCCCAGTCGGACTCAAGGCGAAGGAGATCATCGCCGCGGGCAACCTTGTCCCCGACGAGATCACCATCGAACTCGTGAAGGAGAGGCTCTCCCGCCCCGATTGCGAGCACGGCTATCTTCTAGACGGCTTCCCGCGGACCATCCCTCAGGCCGAAGCGCTCGATAAGCTTGGGCCGGAGATCGGACGTCCTGTCAGCCTCGTGATTGACATCACCGTCCCCGAAGAGGAATTGATCCGCAGAATCGCAGGCAGGCGCGTCTGCCCCTCTTGCGGAGCCTCCTATCACGTCGATTCCATGAAACCGGCGGTGGAGGGCATCTGCGACAGGTGCGGGCATGAACTGATTCAGAGGAAGGACGACAATGCGGAGTCCTTCGCCGTCCGCCTGCAGAACTATTACGCTTCCACCCAGCCGCTGGTCGATTATTACAAGGAGCAGGGGTTATACCATTGCTTCGACGGAATGGTCGGCAAAGCGAACCTGGAAAAGGCGATCAATGCCTTGCTGGAGGAGCAAGGGCAATGATCATCATCAAGTCCCCGCGCGAAATCGCTCTCATGAGAGAAGCGGGCCGCGTGACGGCCTTGGCCTTGGAAGAGGTGAGATCCCTGGTCGAGCCAGGGGTTTCCACCCAAACCCTCAATGACGCAATCGATGCCATCATCCGACGCGAAGGTGGCAAGCCAGCCGAACTCGGCTACTATGGCTACCCCGCGTCGGTGTGCATCTCCGTCAATGAGGTCATCCTCCATGGCATCCCCTCTCCCAAAAAGATCCTCAGGGACGGGGACATCGTATCCCTCGACCTCGTCGTCGAGAAAAACGGGTACATGGGCGACGCCTGCAGGACATACCCCGTGGGAATCTGCGGGGAGCGTCCCCTAAGGATGATCGCCATCGCGGAAGAAGCCTTCGAGGCCGCGGTCAAATTGGTCAGACCGGGAGCCCGCGTCGGAGACATCTCCCACGCGATTGAGGAAGTCGCTAAGAAGTACGGATGCTCCGTGCCCACCGATTACACTGGGCATGGCATCGGAACCCAAATGCACGAAGACCCCTATATCCCATGCTACGGGACCGCGGGGACAGGGCCAGTCCTGAAAGAGGGCATGACCATCTGCATCGAGCCGATGATCCTGGAGCACCGCAATGCAGTCAGGGTGCTGAAGGACGGATGGACCGTCGTCGCCAAAGACGGAGGCCTGACGTCCCATTACGAAAACACCCTCGTCGTCACCAAAGACGGCTATGAGATATTGACGAAGCAATAAGCTTCCTGGAGGTAACAAAACTTGAGTAGAGAAGATTGCATCGAAGTCGAAGCGACGGTGTTGGAGTGCCTTCCCAACGCCAACTTCAAGGTGAAGCTGACCAACGGAGCCGTTGTCCAGGCCTGCGTTTCGGGAAAAATCCGGATGAACTACATCCGCATTCTCCCCGGCGATAGGGTGACGGTCCAGTTCTCGCCTTATGATCTAACACGCGGGCGCATCACGTTCCGTTACAGGAACTAACTTAAGGAGTAAAACCCAATGAAAGTCAGACCGTCTGTCAAGCCGATTTGCGACAAGTGCAAAGTCATTCGGCGCCATGGCAAAGTCATGGTTATCTGCTCCAACCCCAAGCACAAGCAGCGTCAGGGTTGAGGAGAGAAAGGAAAACGTAAACTATGGCACGTATCGTAGGTATCGATATCCCAAATGAAAAGCGCATCGTCGTGTCCCTTACCTATATTTATGGCATCGGACCTTCGACCGCATCCAAAATCCTCGCCGCCGTTGGTATCTCTGAAGATATCCGCACCAAGGATTTGACCGATGAGCAGCTCACCGCCCTCCGCGCTGAAGTTGCCAAATACCATCTCGAAGGCGACCTCCGCAGGGAAGTCAGCCTCAACATCAAGCGCCTCTGCGAAATCGGATGCTATCGCGGCATCCGCCACAAGAGGGGCCTTCCCGTCCGCGGACAGAGGACCCGTACCAATGCCCGTACCCGCAAAGGTAAGAGGAAGACCATCGCCAACAAGAAGCAGGCGACTAAGTAATCAGGAGGAAATTGAAAATGGCAGCAAACACCAAAGCCAAAGGCAAATCCACCACCGCCCGCAAGAAGAAGATCAAACGCTCCTTCGTGAAAGGCGTTGCGCATATCCACTCCACCTTCAACAACACCATCGTCACCATCACCGACCCCCAGGGCAACGTCATCGCCTGGTCCTCTGCTGGTGCCCTTGGCTACAAAGGCGCGAAGAAGTCCACCCCCTTCGCCGCCCAATTAGCCGCTCAGGCCGCCGCCAAGACCGCGTTTGACCAAGGCATCCGCCAGGTCGACGTCGAGGTCAAAGGCCCCGGCGCAGGCCGCGAATCCGCAGTGCGCGCCATCGCCGCCAGCGGGCTACAGGTCCTCTCCATCGAGGATACCACCCCCATCCCGCACAACGGCTGCCGCCCGCCGAAGCGTCCTCGCGGTTAGTCTCCGCTTGTCTACATCGCTACATAATTAAACCCACAGGAGGAATCACTAACCATGGCTAAAACCACCGATACCAAAGTGGAAGAAATGAAGCTTCCCAATCCGTTCGAACCGTTCGGCGTCAAAGTCGAAGTCAATGACGAGACCGAGCACTATGCCAAATTCGTCATCAAGCCTCTTGAGAGAGGATTCGGCATCACCGTCGGCAACGCCCTCCGCCGCGTTTTGCTCAGCGCCCTTCCCGGCGCCAGCGTCGCCGCCGTCCAGATCGAAGGCGTCCGCCACGAATTCACCGCCATCCCCGGCGTCTTGGAAGATGTCACCGGCATCGTCTTGAACCTCAAGGATCTGGTCCTCGACATCTCCGATTCCGGCACCGAACTCAAGCGCATCGAAGTCGATGCCAAAGGCCCCTGCACCTTGACCGCAGGCGACCTCGAGCTCCCGGCCTTCGTCAAGGTCATCAATCCTGAGCTCGAAATCGCCCACATCAATGATAAGGGCCACCTCAAGATGACCATCTTCGCCAGCAAGGGCAGGGGATACGTCACCGCTGAGCAGAACAAGATCGACCGCAAGATCGACACCGTCGGCGTCATCACCACCGACTCCAACTACACCCCTGTCGTCAAAGTCGCCTACTCCGTCGAGCCGACCCGCGTTGGCCACGATTCGAAGTTCGACGAATTGACCCTCGAAGTCACCACCAACGGCAGCGTCAAGCCGCATGAAGCCGTCGCGATGGCCGCTCAATTGCTCATCGCCCACTTCAAGCAGTTCGTGGAACTCGAGAAGGGCGTCACCGAATTCGTCCTCGTCAAAGAGGAGACCAAGCCTGAGGAGAACAGGTTCCAGAATATGCTTATCGAGGAACTCGACCTCAGCGTCCGCAGCAACAATTGCCTTAAGAGGGCTGGCATCTCCACCGTCTTGGAACTCACTCTCAAGAGTGAGGACGAGATGATGAAGGTCCGCAACCTCGGCAAGAAGTCGCTCAAGGAAGTCAAAGAGAAGCTCGCGCTGATCGGATTGCACTTCCGCGATTACGTAGGAGAATAAACAATGGCAGCACAAGGAAGAAAGAACGTCCACGGCAAGGCTGGCGTTCGCTTCAAGGCCGGATACACCGCCTCGAAGAACAAATCGATGCTCCGCAACGTCGTCACCGACCTCATCCTCAATGGTGAAGTCCGCGTGACCTCCGGCGTTGTCAAAGAGCTCAGGAAGCTTGCCGACCACCTCGTCACCCTCGCCAAGAGGAATGACCTCCACGCTCGTCGCCTCGCTGCGCAGACCGTCCGCACCAACGTCGAAAAAGACGGCAAGGATGCGCTCACCGTCTTGTTCAGCGAACTCGGCCCGAGGATGGCAAAGCGCAATGGCGGCTACACCAAGGCCTTCAAGCTTGGCCCGCGCCGCGGCGACTGTGCCGAAGTCGTGCTTGTCCGCTGGTCCGATCTTTGATCGAAATTAAGCGAAAACGCATACATGCCCTGGCTAT
>CAMORJ010000020.1 GCA_946623775.1 uncultured Bacillota bacterium
ATCGCGGAGCACAATCGTCGGGAACGCTTTTTGGGATGTGGATTAAAAAAGGCTCACCCATTATGGTTAGCCATCTAAATGCGAAAACGCATACACGCCTTGATTATTTTACTTTATCGGACGAGTGAAGAAGCTGCCATATACCTGGCGAAGATCCGTGACTGAGACAAAGGATGAAGGATCAAGTTTTTTGATGGTGGCCACCACTTTCTTGATTTCCAAAGACGATACAACCATGCGGATGACGTATTTATCTTGACCGGAGAACACGCCTTTCGCATTGAGGATAGTCGCCGCGTGCGGAACCATTTCGACCAGAGTCCTGCCGAGGTCTTCTTGAGCAGTGACTACTTCTATTTGAGCTTTTTTGTTTCTGATATTGATAAGGTCCACCACTATCATCGTCATGATCAAATACAAAACGGCATATAGGACGGACGCAAAGATATCGAGGCACTCAGGCCCCCAGCCGACTTTTGTCGCGGACAGCAATGTGAACAAGATGATGGTGAACGCATTGATATAGACCGAATACTTCCCGGCCATAGTCGATTTCCTTAGGGAAATGTAATAAGCGACGACGTCGATTCCGCCCGCAGAGGAGCGAATCGTATACGATAGCGCGCTGGACAAGCCAGTGCACACGCCGGCGAACAAGGCGCGGGAGAGCATGCCGCCGTTATCGGAGCAGAATTCGGCGACTGCGTTGACCATATCCTGAGCATAGGTGGAAATAAGAAACGAGAACAACGACGCTTCAGCAATATTAATAAGGGTGAAGATAGTGAAGCGCTTGCCGATTTTGAACCATGCCAAAATGACCATCGGCAAATTCAAAGCAAAATACAAGATGGAATACACAAGCGACTCGCACTTATACGCTTCGATGAAATTGTTATCGAACAGCGTGATGAACGTGATGACGTTCTGAGAGATGCCGGAGATGCCGCCGGAAATAAGGCGGACGGTCTGGCCACTTTCAATCAAGGAAGCGGGAACCAAGAACGTCGCATAGCCAAATGCGAAAATAAGCGCGGACGCCGTGCTGACAATCCATGCCCAACCATAAGTTGCGGACGCATAGAGCGCAGGATGATCAAGGAGGAATTCCGATGCTTTTTCGCGCAAATTCCGTTTGTGAATCGCCATACCGCGCAAATTATAAACATCTTATATTGCAATTGGCACTAAAATCGAATCAACGCCCCTTCTTTCTTTTCTTAGAAAAGCATATCGGCAAATTCACTTGTTGCCTGACACCGCCCTCAATGATATGATTATCCCGCTGTTTAGATATAAACAGGAGTTTTTCGGAGGCTATTATGAACATTCTGAAAGCAATTGGCGGACTATTTGGCCGCTTGTGGCGTTGGATCAAAGAGACCGCTTGGGTCCAGCCGTTACTCATCGTCGGCGCTATCTTCGCCGTCATCTTCTCCATTCCCCATATCACCGAATGGGTCGGCAGCCTTGGCATCGGCAGCGCATCCGCCTATTACACCGACTTCAAGCTTACCCTTGAGAAAGAAAACACCACCCCGAACGAATATCCTTCCGCCGCGGACAAACTCACCAAAGCCCTTTGGGACAATTCCAACCTCAACAACAACATCGATCAGCAGGTCGTTGCCACCTACCCCGAATATCAGGCCGTCCTCAATGAGAGCGGCGTCACCAAAGAATACGGCGAGAAGTTCTTCTTGTTCTATGTCGGCAAAGAGTGCACCAACTGCGAAGCGATCCAGCCTGGCGTCAAAGCCCTTCAGGATGACTGGGGCGTTCGCTACATCCCTTCCGATGGCCGTTCCTTCAAGCTCTACACCATCTTCTCCGATGACGAATCCACCAACGATGACAGCTTCGAGAACGAAGATGGAAAGGCCTTCGTCCGTTATCTCGACAAGTTCCTCGACCTTGGCTACTGGTACGAAATCGGCGGCCGTCTAACCGACGAAACCCCCTACAAGACCAACGCCAACGTCTCGGATACCGACTATGAGAACCTAGCCAACGCCGACCACGATGGCTTCGCCACCCCGACTATCTTGCTCATCGACTTCTCCAAGGAAGCCTTCGAGCTTGGACGTCCTGGCGTCTCCGAAGTCCTATTCGGCGTCACCGGCTCCGACAAATTCGCGAAGGCCGAGCTCCTCATGGATATGTGGAACCACACCGATGTCGACGACATCACCAACCCCTTCGTTGAGAATTACTCCAAGTAATCCATTCCAAAATATGAAAATCGCGCGTCACATGTACGCGCGATTTTTTGTTGCCGCTTGCTGGGTCTTATAAATGGGAATAGGCTTCTACGACAGAAGGCGGGACAAGCGGGGAGATGTCGGCGCCGTTCTTATGAAGCTCATTGATCATAGAGGAAGAGATGAAGGACGTCGTTTGGCCGGCCATGAGGAACACCATGTCCACATCGGAATCAACGAATTTGTTGGCGGCCGCCAATTGGAATTCATACTCGAAATCGGTAACGGCCCTCAATCCTCTGATGATATGGGAGGAGCCGACCTTCTTGGCGTAATTGACCGTGAAGCCGGAGGTGAAGTCGACTTCGACGTTTGGCATGTCCTTCACCGCTTCTTTCATCATCTTCAGCCTTTCTTCCACGGAGAAGGTGCTTTTCTTGCTCGGATTGACGGCAAGAAGCAAGATGACTTTATCAAATAGAGCCGCTGCTCTTTTTAGAATGTCCATATGGCCGTTGGTGATTGGGTCAAATGAACCAGGATAGATTCCGATTCTCATAGATGCCTCCTTAAAAGCATGACGTTTGTTTTGCCATAGCGATACGTCCTTTGGAACTCGAATGGGGAAACGTCCACTTCAATATCGCCTTCATATTCAAGGACGATGCACGCATCATGTGCAAGCATTTCATTGTCCAATAAGAAGGAAATGGCATATTGATATGCGTCCTTCTCTTTATATGGCGGATCGAGGAAAACGATATCGAAGATTTCCTTCTTGCCCTTCAGCATATCCAAGGCCGTTTTATAGTCATAGGGATAGACCATCCGCTGCTCCCCCAGCTTTTTTAGGTTGCCGTTTATGACTTTCGCGGCGTCTAGGGAATGGTCGCAGAACACTGCGTCAGAAGCTCCGCGGCTGAGTGCTTCAATGCCCAAAGCGCCAGAGCCGGCGAACAGGTCCAGGACCTTCGCGTTCGCCAAAGAATCTCCTAACGCCGACATCATGGCTCCGCGAACCATATTCTTCGTCGGAAGGGTGTCGGAAGGAGGCGTTTCCAATACACGGGTGCGGTATTTTCCTCCGATGACCTTAATCATCGCTCCCCTCCTTTGCAGCGCGGAAGGCTGCGGAAAGGGCCCAAAACCCTACTGTCGATTTCATCGTATAGGCGACGGACTTCCTGGAAGCATTTGTTGTATTGGACACTGACGGGGAGCTCATCCAAAGCCTTCTTCGCCAGGTACAGATCATGGAGGGCGGCTTTGGCTTCTGCAGAGTCCTGACCATGCAGTTTCATCGCCTCTTCATATGTTTCTTCCGCTTTGTCCGCCAAAAGCTTTTTGGCTTTGGCTTCTTCATTAGAAGAAAGGGCGGACTCGGCTTCCGAAAGCGCCAAAACGCGCTGATCAGAAGCAAGGGCTTCGCGAAGTTCGTTCAATAGGTTGACAGTCAAAACTTCCATGGCGAGCAAATTTTACCAGTTCGGCATAGGAAATGATATAATGCGCCCATGATTAAGATTGTAAAAGACAACGTGCCTTCCATCCGCGCCAAATCGGAACCAGTCCCGATGCCATTGTCTGCGGAAGACAAGGCGACCATTGACGAAATGCTCAAATATCTTCGCCTTACCCAAGACGAGAAATATCGCAAGAAGCATCCGGAATGCCGCGAAGGCGTCGGGCTTGCGGCTCCGCAGATCGGCGTGAATAAGCGCATGCTGGTCATCAGCTATGACAAGCAAGACGGCGAGGAAATCGTCAAAGTCGAATATCAGCTCGTCAATCCGCGCATCATCGTCAACTCCATCCGCAAATGCTATTTGGCCTCTGGAGAGGGATGCCTTTCCGTCGACCAAGAACACCCTGGGCGCGTCTACCGCGATTTCAAGATCGTCGTCGATGCCTACGACGCTTTGGTCGGCGAGCAGGTCAAAATCACGGCGAGGGGATTCGACGCCATCGTCTTGCAGCATGAAATCGATCACCTCAACGGAATCCTGTTCTACGACCACATCGACCCCAAGAATCCGAACAAAGAAATTCCTGGCTCAGTTGCTATATAAGTAAGCACTTTCATATTTTTTCATCGCGCATGCGCATTTTTATGTGCTATAGTTACCTCAACCGGGCCATATTTATTTCAAATATGGCAATCTAAATAGGCACAGAGGTGTGACGCATGAGTGATTCTCCAATTAATATTTATGCACTGGGCGGTTTGGGCGAAGTAGGCAAGAATACCTACTGTTTTGAATCGAGCCGTTCCATCATCATGGTGGATGCCGGCGTCAAATTCCCGGAAGCCAATCTTCCTGGCGTCGACTATGTCATCCCCGACTACACATATCTAAAGAACAACCGCGCCAAAATCAAAGCGCTTTTCATAACGCACGGACATGAAGACCACATCGGAGGCATCCCCTTCTTGGTCAGAAGCGTCTATATTCCCGTCATCTATGCCCCCCGCCTTGCCGCGGCTTTGATCCGCCACAAACTTGAGGACGCTAGGATCCGCGATGTCATCAACATCGTCGAATACGATGAGAACTCCGTCGTGAAGATCGGGGACGAATTCGTCGTCTCCTTCTTCCGCGTCACCCACTCCATCCCAGATGCTTTCGGCGTATGCATCGACACAAAGCATGGCCGCATCATCGAATCGGGCGACTTCAAAATCGATTTGACCCCTGTGGGCCCGAAATTCGAGATCGACAAATTGGCCAGGCTCGGAAGCGAAGGCGTCGATTTATTGATGTGCGATTCCACCAACGCGGAGATCGAAGGATACACTCCAAGCGAGACCAATGTCCGCGCCGGCGTTGAGGAGATTTTCGAAAAAGCGCCGGGACGTGTCATCGTTTCGACTTTCTCCAGCAACATCAACCGTATCCAACAGGTCGTTGAAGTCGCGCTTGCCCATAACCGCAAAATCTGCATCCTCGGCCGCTCCATGAAAAACGTCATGGCCATCGCAAGGGAACACGGCTATATCAAACTCCCCGATGCCTCGATGATCGATGAGACGATGCTCAAGAATTATCGCCTATCCGAGGTTTGCATCGTCTGCACCGGATCGCAGGGCGAACCGATGGCTGCCCTTTCGCGCATCGTCAACGGCGACAACCACAACACCACCATCTATCCTGGGGATACGGTCATCTTCTCATCCAACCCGATTCCGGGAAACGGCGCTTTGGTAGACCGCTTAGTCAACAAACTCGTCAAAATGGGCGCGGACGTGAAGCAAAATTCCATCGCCTTCTCGCTCCATTCCTCCGGTCACCCAAGCCGTCAGGAATTGCGCTTGATGCAGCGCCTTGTTCAGCCAAAGAATTTCATGCCGGTGCACGGCGAATACCGCATGCTCAAGCTTCATGGCGACATCGCCATCAGCCTAGGATTAAGCCCAGAGAACGTATTCTTGTGCGATAACGGCGACGTCCTATCGCTAGAGAATCATAAAATCACCCGCGGCGGCCACATCGCCGCCCCTGCCACATACATCGACGGCAATAACCTCGATGGACTTTCCAGCGGCGCCATCAATGACCGCGCCATCTTGAAAAACGATGGCATCATCACCGTCTTGGTGACCATCGACGAAAGGAAGCGCCAAATCATTTCCGCCCCCGTCGTCTATGCGCGTGGCTTCTCGGCCGCAGAATCGACGCACGTGGTTCGCCATTCGCGCCAAAGGGCGGAGGACGCCATCAACGAAATGCTCCACACTTCCGCTTCTACCGGCGAAATCAAATCGACCATCAAATCCACCGTCACCAAATACGTTGAGCGCAAAACCGGCAGGACCCCGATGATCATTCCAATCGTCATGGTGTCTAGATAATGCTCATCCTAGCTTCCGGCTCGCCCCGCCGCAAAGAACTGCTGAAGAAATTAACCAAGGATTTCGTAATCATCGTCAGCAACGTCGATGAGGGTTTTCTGCACCTTCCGGCGGAAGATCTGCCTGCGGAAGAAAGCAAGATGAAGGCTTATGCCGTCGCCGCTTCCTATCCCAACGACGAAGTATTGGCGTGCGATACCATCGTGGTCCTGGATGGACAGGTTTTAGGAAAGCCGCGGGACGAAGAAGAAGCCATTGAGATGCTTAGAAGGCAGTCTGGCAAAAAGCAGACTGTTCTTTCCGGCTGGACATATATCGGAAAAGGCATCGAAATCACTCGCACGGTTGCCACGAAAGTGTATTTCAATAAGCTCACCGATGAGCAAATCAGGCGATACGTGTATGAGAAAAAGCCCCTGGACAAAGCAGGGGCATATGGAATCCAAGACGGATACGATTTGGTGAACCGCATCGAAGGAAGCTATGACAACGTCATGGGCCTTCCGACGGAAGACATCGCCAAGCACGTCACTCTCTGACGCCGAACAGTCTCTCGTAAACCTCTTTCGCGTCGCCTTTAATGACCAAGGTCAGACGATTGGACATCATGATGAATCCATCGACTCCGGCTTCGGTCAGTTTTTGTTTGTCGATGGCATCGTAATCCTTAAGCTCTAGCTTGATGCGGCTGCCAACCAGTTCATGACTGATGAGATTGTCCTTGCCGCCTAAGGCATCGTAATAAGCGGATTCGTCGATTATCCTCTTCTTCGGCTTCTTGCGGACATGAAGCAAGATGATGACCGCGACGACGATCAGGATTATGCCTGCCAAAGCAACAGCGAAAATCCAGCCGTAATCGTGCAAAAACGTATTGAAGTCAAGGCTTGCGCCATATATTTGTAACCAATTATTCATCATTTCAACCACCTGGAACGTTGCTATAATACCACAAGAGGCAAAAACTATGAGCAACGCAATCGAAATCGAGGCGAAATCCATCGTTCGCGCTGAGGATTATCGCGTCCTGGCAAAACTATTCGGCGACCATCCCCGTTACATGCAGACGAACTACTATATCGACTCCGAAGACAGGGTCTTGGCCCGCTCTGGCATCGCGCTTCGCATCCGCGAACGCGGCGATCGCTATGAGCTGACTCTCAAGACTCCCTTGTCCGAAGGGCTATTGGAGAAGAACTGCGTCATTTCCTTGCAGCAATTCGAGGACTTCAAATCCAAAGGCATCTTCCCAAAAGGCGACACGTCCCGCTTCCTTACGATGCTGGACTTCGATTTGGCGTCTTTGAAAATCCTGACTTCCCTGACGACCGACCGCATCGACGTCGAATACGAAGGCGGATTGCTCTCGATTGACCGCAACGTCTATTCGGGCGTCACCGATTACGAAATCGAATTCGAATACAATAACATGGAAGGCGCGAAGGCCATCATGGCAAGGCTCTTCCAGGAGAATCAGATCCCCGTCAACTTCTCCACCGCTTCCAAAGTCTCGCGCGCAATGGCGGCGATTGGAAAATAAAAGGACGCCGAAGCGTCCGTTTCATCAACGAGCCGATTGGCTCGTTTTTATTCTTTGTTGGAGGCGGGAGCAGAGGTGAATTCCTCTTTGCCGACGGGGAGGTCTTCCTCTGCGGGAAGAGGATCTTCTTCAGCAGGCTTCTCTTCGGCAGGTTCCTCTTCGCAGCTTTTCGCGGCAGAAGGCTCTTCGCCTTCCGGCGCATCTTCTTTGACGGAAGTAAGGGCGAGAAGCGAAGCGGCGAACATCACCATCGCCAAAGCTTTCAGCAATAGAGCGATGCCGTCCATTTTGGTGAACAGATCAAGAATCGGGGCTCCGGAAGCGAAGACGTGGACTATGCCCGAGGCGGCCACGCCAAGAAGCAGCAGCAAGCCGATGAGACGAAGGACCAAGGTCCCTTTGCCCTTCTTGAAGCGGATGAGGGCAGCAGCCAAGAATAGCAAGAAGCCGATCAACGCGGCAAAAGCAGCAAGCATTGCAATCGTCTGAAGACGTCCATCGTCGCCGAAGTCAAATACGAAAGCGGGCGGAACCATATCGGAGGCGTTCGCGTATTTGTACCAAGATGCGATATAAGGAACGACTGCGCCGAAAAGACCAAAGAAGGAGGAGATCATCTGGATGGAACGCTCTTTGGACGCCACGCCCACGATGAATCCGATAAGGCCGATCAAGCAGAACGAGCCGGAATACAGCAGAATCTGATGGTATGGGTCGGTGAATTCAAATGACGAGGCAAGCCCGGCTTCCACCGCTTCTTGGCCCATGTTGTATTCGATGATTCCAGCGGATGCAAAAGCGATAATAATCGCAATAAACGTCAAGATAATCCACAACTTGCTGAACTGAGCTTTTTCTTTTCTCATGGTTTTTGAGCCCCTTCTCCTTGCACTTGAGGATTGCAATAATGGCAGGATGCGTAATTCTCACATTCTTCCGGAGAACAATAACGCTCCGCGAGCCTTCTGGCGCGCGGGATGAAGGTGCGGATCTCCTCTTCGTTATATCCGACTTGAACGCGGTGGTCGTCAACGATGATCGGACGCTTCAAAATGGATGGGTTTTTTTGGATGAACGCGATAAGTTCCGAGATCTTCATCGAATCGAAATCGATATCCTGCTCCTGAACGATTTTGGAACGCGTGGAGATGATGTCGTCGGTGCCGTTCTCCGACTTGGAAATCACCTCCATGAGGTCTTCGGCCGAAAGGAACGGGCCGAAAATATTCTTCTCGACGAAGGGGATTTTATTATCCTCGAACCACTTCTTGACTTTGCGGCAGGAGGAGCATGATGGGGAGGTGTAAATCTTGATCATCGTCGGAAGTATATCACAGAGTGATTTAACTCGCATAGCGCAACCATAGGCGCATGCGCTATAATTTTGCGCGAGGCTACACGCACATGACTAGAATTTTATCGGGCATTAAGCCCACCGGAAACTTGACCCTGGGAAATTACATCGGGGCATTGAAGCATTTTAAGGACTTCCAAGATAGCGGAGAGGTGTTCATTTTCATCGCCGACCTGCATGCCTTGACCTTGCCGATCGACCCTGAATTCCTGAATCAGAACACCCGCGATTTGGCGGCGTTCTACCTCGCATCCGGACTCGACCCGAAAAAGGCCACGATCTTCGTCCAATCCTCGGTTCCCGCCCATGCCGAATTGAACGCCATCATGCAGAATTATCTATACATGGGTGAACTATCTCGCATGACTCAGTTCAAAGAGAAGTCCGCGAAATTGAATCAATCCGCGATTGGCTTAGGCCTATTCGCCTACCCCGTCCTGATGGCCTGCGACATCGTTTTGTATGATGCCGATATCGTCCCCGTGGGCGAAGACCAGGTCCAGCACGTCGAGATCACACGCGATTTGGTCAACCGCATCAATAAGCGTTATGGCGATAAGACCCTCGTTCTGCCCAACTACCAGATCAACAAAGTCGGCGCCCGAATCATGTCGCTTTCCGACCCGACGGTCAAAATGAGCAAATCAGATCCCAAAGGCGACATCTTCCTCAAGGATCCGATGAACGTGGTCCGCAAGAAGATCATGTCCGCCGTGACCGATATGGGCTCCGAAGTCAAATTCGACAAAGAGAACAAGCCCGGCATCTCCAATCTTTTGACCATCTACGCCGCGATGAGGGAAATCTCCATCGAAGAGGCGGAAGCGCATTTTGTCGGATATAGATATGGCGATTTCAAGCGCGAAGTCGCCGATGCCGTCGTAGCGGAGCTCGAGCCGTTCCAGAAGAAATACCAGGAGATTTTGGAAAGCGGCTCCTACTTAGAAGTCCTTCGCGAAGGCGCAAAACGTGCGGATGCCATTGCAAAAGTCACCTTGAAGCGCGTGCAAAAGGCGGTCGGATTGCTCGACATCTATGAGAATTAAGAAGCTGATTGCCGTCGATATGGATGGAACCGCGCTCCCCGATGACCACGGTTTCACGCCTTTTACGCGCGATTACTTCACCAAGCTGAATCAAGAGGGCTATATGATAGTCCTTTGCTCTGGAAGACCATTCAGGGCGATGGAAAAGTATTATGAGGAAATCGGATGCCACGGCCCGATCGTTTGCTATAACGGCGGCCTCGTCTTCCATCCTCATGACAAATCATTCGAAGTACTCCGTTACAGCTTTCCTTACCGTGATATCGAAGCGATATTCAACGAAGCCAAATCGTTTTTGACTTCGTTCATGTACGAATCCTTTTCGCAGATACACAGCATGCGGAAAGACGATTTCCTAAACCATTATTTCCCCGAGAACGGGATGGCTGCTTCCTATGGCGAGCCCATTCCATTCGACGAGGAAATCTATACCTGCTTATTCGAATGCGCGGACAGCTATCTGCCGCTTTTGAAGTCGATAATCGATAAGCAGTCCGCTCTTTTGTTCCGTCACTGGACCGATTGCGATTACAGCGAGCTCTATCACCCCCTTGCCAGCAAAGGCACGGCGATCACCCACGTCATGAAGCAATACGGCATCGCGAAAGAGGACGTCATAGCCTTTGGCGATTCGGATAACGATATCGAATTGCTTGAAGTCGCGGGAACCCCTTTTGCCATGAAAGGCGGCAAATCGAAAAAGCTGTTGGAAAGATTCCCATCCACAGAAAAAGGCGCCTCGGAATCCGGGGTCGCCTTTGAACTTCGGAAAATCTTATTCTAAGCCGATGATCTTGGCGAATTCCGCATACAGGGCTTCGCCTTTTTTATTTGCATCATCGGCATCCTTGCCGACGACTTCGACGTAGAATTTCATCTTCGGCTCGGTGCCGGAAGGACGGATGCAGATGCTCGATTTGTCCTCGAAGATGAATTTCAGGACATCGGAGACGGGCAATTCTTTGATCTTCTCGACCCTCCCATCGCTGTGGGTGATGACTTGGTTGAGGTAATCCTCCACCGCTTCCACCTTAATGCCAAGGACTTCCTTTAACGGAGAGGCATGCATCCCCTCCATCAACGCTTTCATCTTGGATGCGCCTTCCATGCCTGCGAAATAGGCATCCTTCATGAAGGCGTTATAGTATCCGAATCTCTGATACATGTTGTCCATCGCCTGGTCAAGGTAGATGCCGCGGCGATAATAATCCAGAGCCATTTCGCTGTAGAGGAGGATGGCTTGGACGCCGTCCTTGTCGCGGGCGAACGGCTGGATCAAGCAGCCATAGGACTCTTCATAGCCGAACACGAATGTCGGTCCATGGCCAAGTTTCTCATAATGGTAGATGCGGCCGCCGATGAATTTGAAGCCGGTGAGGAAGGATTCGCTCTTCACGCCATAATGGTGGGCGATCTCCCTTCCCAAAGATGAGCTGACGATGGTGTCATACATGACGGGATCCTTCGGCATCTTGCCCATCTCGATCATGTTGGAGAACAGGTAATCGATAAGCAGTGCGGCGGATTGGTTGCCGGTGAGCCTTTCATAGGTTCCTTTGCTGGAGAGATAGGCGAGGCCGCAGCGGTCGCCATCGGGGTCGGTCATGACGACGAGGTTGGCGTTGTATCTCTTCGCGTAATCAAGCGCCAAAACCCAAGCCTTTTCGACTTCGGGGTTCGGGGATAGGGTCGCGCCGAAGTTAGGGTCATGGACGCATTGTTCCTTGACTGGGATGATTTCGTATCCGACTTCGGAGAAGACGCGGATCGCGGATTCATAGGATGCGCCATGCTGCGGGGTGTAGATGATTTTGAATCCCTTCTTATCGAGTTCGGGCTTCAACTGGCAGCCCTCGACGAGTTTGACGTATTCGTCATCCACGTCTTTGCCAAGCATGACGGTCTCCGCTTTCTTTTCGTAAGCGGGAACCTCGACATCGAGTTCATTGGGGAGAGAGGCTAGAATCTCCAGCATCGGGGCGATGGCGTCGGGGACAAGCTGGCAGCCGGTATGGTCATAGACCTTATAGCCGTTATATTCCCTCGGGTTATGGGAGGCGGTGATCATGATGCCGCCGCATGCGCCGCAATAGCGGACCGCGAAAGATAATTCAGGAGTCGGGCGAAGCGCATCGAATATGTAGGCCTTAATGCCCATCTTGTTTAGGATTTCGGCGGATTGCAATGTGAATTCGCGCGAGAAGAAACGGTTATCGTGGCTGATGACGACGCCCATCTCGCGGGCGTTTGGATAGGTCTTTAATAAGAATAATCCGAATGCGATGGTGACGCGGCCGACCGTCCAGCGGTTCAAGCGGTTGGTTCCAGGGCCAAGGATGCCGCGCATGCCGCCGGTTCCAAACTCGGCGTCTTTGAAGAAAGCGTCCTGTTTTTCCGTCTCGGTCATGCCAAGAAGGGTCTTCCTTTCCTCTTCGGAAAGCTTTGCGCTGGCAAGCCAACGCTGATAGTTCGCCTGATAATCCATATGTACTCCTTGTAGAATCTATTCTATTTTCCCCCATTGGGGCATAGCACTTCAATCACTTGAGACAATTCTTGCGGCATCGGGGCCGTGAACGTTTTGCCTCTTACCCCTTCTAATGGAGGGGGGACATTGCCAAACGATATCTTATGGGCGTGGAGGAATTGGCTCTCCAAGCCGCACAGGGCTTTCACTTTCCTGCAATCGCTGAAGTCGCCGTATTTCTCATCGCCGACAAGAGGATGGCCGATGGAGGCGAAATGGACGCGGATCTGATGGGTCCTGCCCGTGACGAGCTCCGCTTCCACGAGGGTATAGTCGCCAAAGCGCTTGATGACCTCGTATTTGGTGAGGGCGTATTTGCCGCCTTTGGATTCGGGGCAGACGGATACGCGGCCAGAGAACGCGTCCTTGAGCAACGGTTTCTCTATCTTGCCGCCTTTAGGAAGGTCCCCTACCACCAAAGCGAGATATGTCTTTTGGATTTCCGTGCGGTCTTTGAATACCTGGGTCAATGCTTTTAACGCTGCATCGGTTTTCCCATACACGACTAAGCCGGATGTGTTCCTGTCCAGCCTATGCGCAGGAGAGGGAACGAAGGAAGACGTGTCTGGCTCATATTCGCCTTTGAGGTATAGGTAATCCAAGACGGCATTGCCAAGCGTCTCCCTGACGCCTGTTTTGTCGCCATAGACGAGAATCCCCTTCTTCTTGTCGACGATGAGGATATTATCGTCCTCATAGACGATGGGATAAGGGAATGGCTTCTTCTCTGCGGGACGGGGCTTCTTGAAATCCTCCAGCTGAGCATCGGTGACGTAGATCCTTAATACATCCCCTTCGTGGAGAATGGCGTCCTTGCCGATCCAATGCCCATTGACCTTGATGTCTTTTTTGCGGAACGCTTTGTAGATAAAACCAAGCGGCGCCATCGAAAGATATTTCTTGACGAACTTCTCCGCTTTCTGACCATCATTGGCCTTTGTGATGGTGATTTCTTTCATAGTCTTAGTGATTATAACGCACGCGCGTGAAATTATCGATTGCCATTCTCCCTCCATTTCACTATAATCTTGCTTGCCGATAAGGCGAACACCCGGAGGAATACCCAAGCGGTCGAAGGGGCGGGCTTGGAAAGCTCGTAGGCTTGTAACAGGGCGCTAGGGTTCGAATCCCTATTCCTCCGCCACATGAAAAACCTGACGTCGATGCATTGCAATCGGCGTCTTTTTTTGACGCAGAGGAGCATCTTTGGAACGCATCCGCCCTACGCCATAAGAAAAAGGGCACTCCGGTTTGGAGTGCCCTAAGGATCGCGGTATTAACCAACACGGGCGATGTCGATTTCGACTACCACGCCATCGATGCTATAGATCTGAATGGCGTAGGATCCGTCGGCGGAGAGGTAGTAGCTTTGCTTATCAGAATAACCTGCGGCAACCAAGATGGCGCCATAGCCATCGTAGCAAGCCTGAGCATCGGCTTCCGAAGCGAAGGTGATGTAGAGTTCCACATAACCCGCGGCATAGATGTTGATTTCATAGTTGGTGCCATTATTGATGGCGGGCATGCTGCCGGCGCCGGGGATAAGGGCATCAAGCTGTGCGGCCGGGAAGGTCGTAGAAGGAGCGATGGGAGCGAAGTAGGCTTCGAACAAGACGAAGAGGTAGAAGCCATCGGTCGCGTTTCCTCCCAAGCTGACGGTGACGTCGTATTCCTCGTTCGGAGAACGGTAAACGATATCATCGTCTTCAGGGTCTTCGTTTGGGACCAAGGTGAATCCAGCGTCCTCGAGAATGGAGACATAGAGCGAGAGAGCGGCGTTGGCCTGTTCCTCGCTGATTCCTTCGAATTCGATGTCGACGTAGTTCATTCCCATGTAGGAACCGGCCTCGCATGAAGCGAACTCGCCGGTGTATGCGGGGAGCGTATCCTGATAGTTTTCGCCAACCTCATCTTTGAGCAATTCTTCAATGTCTTCGGCCGGCCAGACGGTGGGGTCGTGAACCGCGATGTCTTCCACAGAGCAGAATTCAAGGCTGATCATCAACGAGCTATAGCTGCTGTCAGCGTAGTAAATCGCGATGGTGACCGCGTATTCTTCGTTCGGAGAAACGTAGATGGGCTGGTCGTTCTTGTCGTATCCGGCAAGTTCGAAGCCAGCTTCTTCTAAGACTGCGGCATATGCTTCTGCGGCTTCCGTGACGCCATCCATGCTGCCATCTGCAAGATAGACGTCGATGCAAGGAACGCCATCGTATTCGGTGAGATCGAATTCCGTTGCATAGCCTTCTAAGGCAGGAAGGACATCCTGGGCGCCAGGGAAATTCTCTTCGATGAATTCGGCGACGTCCTCGGTCGGCCAATCGGCTAGCTCTGCGGCCGGGCCTTCTTCCGCATCGTAAACGCTCATCTCACCAATGAGATAGCCGTTGTAGACATAAGAGGTGATATAGCCCACAACCGCTTCGTCATCGGTCGAGAAGCCGATGTAGTAATAATAGCTTTCATCTTGGAACAAATCATAATAGCTGGGGTCGGTCGGATCGCCATAGATGCCATTGCCGACGACGAGATACTCAGGAAGATAGCTGGCAAGGATGTCGGCTGCGCCGCCTAGCGCGGTTTCCGATTCGTCAGTGCTTTCCGCCATACGGGATCCGCCATTCCAAATGCCATATTGGGAGTTATATTTCAAGAAGTCGGAAACGCCCGCAGAGGCAAAGTTGGCGTTGATGTCGGCAGCGACCGAAGCGGCGGTATAGCCTTCGCCTTCTTGGGCAGGCACATAGTCGATGACCATCATGAAGCCATCCTTGAGGGAGAGCCAGGGGCAAACATCCAAGGTGCCGGCCGCATTGACATAATAGAAGCTGCCAGAGCCGTTGGAGCGGGATTTCTTGAATCCGGCATCAAGAAGCGCGGCAATGTAGAGGTCGATTGCGTTTTGGGCTTCGTCGTTGAAGTTGAATTCGCCTTTGACTTGAACGCCGTTTTCGTCTCCGATGACTTCATACCCAATGGCTTTGCCGGCGGCGGGGACGGCGTCGGTTATATTGAGGTTGGTGGAGAGGGCGGACGCAAGATCGGCGGCCGGGAAATCCACATCGAGGTCTTCGACGACCTGCATTTCGAGGATCAACTGAGCTTTGTTGAGCCAGGGGCAAACGCCGAACTGGTTGTTTTCGGAACGATAGTGAAGGTCTTCATAGAAGTCCTTGCCGGCGTCTTCGAAGTTGGCTTGTTCCAATAGTCCGACATAGGACGTCTTCGCAGCGGAAGCCAAAGCCTCGCTGCCATAAGTCAAAGCGAATTTGAGGATGCTGGCGTCGGAGGTGTTAAGGACAGCATAGCTGTCGGCGCCTTCCAAGGCCGGCAAAGAATCGCTGATACCATTCGCGGCTGCATAAGCGTTCCAGGCATCGACCGGGAAGCCCTCAGACGGGGCAGGTAGGGATGAAGAGGAGTCTCCGTAACCAGCAGACGTATCGGAGTTCGAAGCGTCGGGGGTCGACGCAGGATCCGCGCTAGAGCCGCCATTGCCCGAGACGCCGCCGCAAGCGGCAAGACCGAGCGATGCGAGTAAAGCTAAGGACCACACTTTTAGATTTTTAGTCATAGTTTTACCTTTCCCTGAATTAAAAATCAGTGGAGTAATGATAATGGAGGTCTCACTATTGTCAATACAATTACGAAAGTTCATCTATCTAATAGATACATTTTCGATAAAACCCATCGCCGATTGTCAATGCATAGGGCCGTTAATCCTCTTTTATCCATTCGCGATTTCTCGAAAAAGCCTCGATTTTCAGCGCCGCCTCCGCTGCAAGCGGACCCTCTTTCCGATTGTCACTTTATCGAGACGATTCCAGCGACGATTCCAATGAAAGCGCTTCGATGATGGATTGCCGAGGACTATTTTCGTGCGCTTTTCCTGGCCATATTAATCTATTAGGTAACGCGCGCACGAAAAAAAACGGCGCTTCGTCAGGAGCGCCGTTTGCATGGCTTTGGAATTACTTCTCTTCGGGAGAGGGCTCGGAGACGGGCTTTGCGCCAAGGCGCTGGGCGCGGCGGAGAGCACGTTCGGTGTCGCGGTCGCCTTCCCTAGCGAACAGGGAGAGGGCGACGCAGAAGATAAGGGCTGCTGCGGCGACGAGGATCAATCCCCAGAAGCGATAACCCATATGGGACCAATTGCTGAGCCATGCCGACTCAGAGGTGATGATCCAGTTCTCGCTCGCTTTGACGGGCAAGTGTTCGCCCACGATTCCAAGAACTAGCGAAAATAGGCCAACGACGGCGATGACGCCTGCGAAAATGTACCAGGCGAGTTCTTTTTTCGTGAGTTTCTTCATAGGGTAGTCTCCAAACTAAATTAGGCTTCCGGCGCGGATGGGGTAGGAGCTTGGGTCCTGGCTTCCTGATCGGCTTTGACCTGATCGAGGAGCTCTTGGATAAGCTGGGGATAGCAGGCGCGGAAGGCTGCTTCGGCGTCGCGGATGTAAAGGTTGATGGTCTCGATGGCTTCGCGCATGACATCGGGGAAGTTCTTGCCGGTGGGCAAGTCGCGGCGGCCGGTCATCATCTCCATCAAAGCGGAGATCTTGTCTTCCATGTTCTTGTAGACGGCATCGGTCAGACGGCAGTTGCCGCGGACGAAGTTGATGTGCTGGATGACGGTGGAGATGTCGTTTCCGATGAATTTGGAAGCCGGGGATTCGGCGCCCTGGGCATCTTTCCTGGCTTGGTTGTATTCATCGAAGAGGCGATTCAGATCGCCGACCAAGGTCAAATAGGCGACGGCGCGATACATCCTGTCGCTGGCGAGCTGGACTTTTTCCGCTTCGGCGACATCGATGTTCTTGCTGTGGGCATCCTGAATGATGCCGCGGATCATCGAGTTGACGTTCTCCTCGATGGGGAGGACGTGGCGGTAGATGGCCAGATGCTGGTTGTGGTCGACGCGGAGTCCGTCTTCGGCGAGGTGGAGGACGGTGGAGTTGTCGCCATAGATCTCGTCATAGAATTCGCGGATGGCTTTCTCGAGCTTCTCTCCGTTCTCGCCGGAGTGCTCGATGATGTCCTTCAAAGGGGTGTGCTCTTCCACTTCGACGAGGACCGACCTTTTCTTCTCTTTGAAAAGAGCGACGTCGTACTCCTGCTTGTTGAGGCAGTACTCCATCGTGTCACGGACGGCGACGTTGTAATGGATGAGGGTGGTTAGGACTTGGCTAGCTTGATTCATGTGTTTGCTTTTCCTCTCATGATATCTAGAGGTTGCTATCCTCTAACGGGCATAGGTACTTTTCTAGATCGGAGAAGCTTTCGACGATGTGCTTTGCGCGCTGCCTCACCGATGCGGGTGAATGCGACATGCAGAAGCTTTGCTCGTAATAGGCCTCGAACATCGGGACGTCGTTTCCGGAGTCGCCGATGACCAAAACATTATCTTCCCTCGATTGGACGGAATCAAGATATTTAGATAGGCCCGTGGCCTTGGAGCACCCCTTGGGGGTGACTTCGATGAACTCGTTGAGCCAGGCGAAATGGAATTGCGGGTATTTCGCGATGAGCTCGGGAGTGATCTTCTCAGCCCTCTTCTTGGCGGCTTTGGAAACGCCGATGAGAATCATCAGTTTGTAGGCTTCGCCCTTCTCGATGACGGAGCGGAACATCCCGTCGTTGCGGATATAGGGCTCTTTGTAGACGCCCTGCACCTTCATGTAGGCCCAGTAGCCGAATTTGGTGATGGGGCCGACGATGGATTTGGTGCATATCATCGGATGCTCGCGGGTCGTCGTGATGATCATGTTGGGCTTATAGTCCCTGACCAATTCATCGATGAAAGGGAGGGCCAAAGCGGGGTCGAGGAAGGATTCCTCCACCACTTTGCCATCGATCTCGATGACGCATCCGTCGCAGCCGATGAAATCGAAATCGAATCCGAGGCGATCGACCATCGTCTTCTTGAATGTCAAGGAGCGCGAGGAGATGGCGACAAAACGGCCTCCACCGTTGATGAAGCGGTTGAGGAATTGCTCGTTCTTCTCCGGGAACATGAGTTTCCTTTCCTTGGGATAGAAGAGCGTTCCGTCCAAATCCGATGCGATGATGTTTCCCATGGGACA
>CAMORJ010000021.1 GCA_946623775.1 uncultured Bacillota bacterium
ATGGCATCTATTCCTTCTGCAACAACATCTCCACCCGCGAAGGCGGCACCCACGTTGAAGGCTTGGGCCTTGCCTTGAGCCGCATCCTCAACGACTATGCCCGCAAGTTCAAACTCCTCAAGGAAGACGAGAAGAACTTCGCCGGCGAAGACTGCCGCGAAGGTTTGACCTGCGTCGTTTCGGTCAAGCACCCCAACCCCCAATACGAAGGCCAAACCAAGACCAAACTCGGAAACTCCGAAGTCAGGAAGATCGTCTCCACCATCGTTGGCGAAGGCCTGATGCAGTGGTTGCTTGAGAATCCCGACCTCGCCAAAGGCATCATCGAGAAGATCCAACTCGCTTCCAAAGCCCGTGACGCCGCTCGCGTTGCCCGTGAGAAAATCCGCAAGTCGGCGCTAGATATCACAACCCTCCCTGGAAAATTGGCAGATTGCTCCTCCCGTGACCCGCAGATTTGCGAGCTCTACATCGTCGAGGGTAACTCCGCAGGCGGCTCCGCGAAAAACGGCCGCGACAGGGAAACTCAAGCCATCCTTCCGCTTCGCGGCAAAATCCTCAACGTCGAGAAAGCCCGCGAGGATAGGATCTGGGCCAACGCCGAAATCGGCAACATGATCACCGCCATCGGCGCAGGCATCCGCGACAACTTCGATGTCACCAAAATCCGTTACAACAAGATCGTCATCATGACCGATGCTGACGTCGACGGCGACCACATCCGCATCTTGCTGTTGACGTTCTTCTATCGCTTCATGAGGCCGCTTCTCGAAGAAGGGCATGTCTACATCGCCCAGCCGCCTCTATACAAAATCGATTACAAAGGCAGCGCCTATTATGCCTATAACGACGCTCAGCTCGAGGTGCTCAAAAAGCAACTCGGATTGAAGCCAGGATATCCGTTCCAGCGCTACAAAGGATTGGGTGAGATGGATGCCCAGCAGCTTTGGGAAACCACCATGGATCCGCAATCCAGAAAGATGATCCGCATCACCATCGACGACGCCGCCGAAGCCGAAAAGGTCTTCGTCGAGCTCATGGGCGATGAGGTCGGACCGCGCCGCGATTACATCGTCAACAACGCCAGGTTCGTCAAGAACCTCGACATCTGATGAAGGAGGAAACAAATCATGGATAACGACGAAAAGAAAATCCTTGAAGGCGAAGAGCCCGAAGAGGAAGAAGAAGTCGACGAAGAAGGCTCTGCTTCCGAATCCGGCTCCCACACCGTATTGCCTGCTTCCCGCGAAGGCGCCCAGTCCGACGAAGCGATGTTCGGCCATGAAGCCGCCGTCAGCGGCATCATCCCCGGACTCATCGACCGCGATGTCGCTTCCGAAGTCAAGACGGCCTTCCTCGACTATTCGATGTCGGTCATCGTCTCCCGCGCCATCCCCGATGTCCGCGACGGCTTCAAGCCCGTTCAGCGCCGCATCATCTACGGCATGAACGAAATGGGCATGCAGCCGAGCAAACCATATAAGAAATGCGCCCGTATCGTCGGTGACGTCATGGGTAAATATCACCCTCACGGCGACTCTGCTTTGTACGGCACCTTGGTCCGTTTGGCCCAGCCGTTCTCCCTCCGTTACCCTCTAGTCGACGGACACGGAAACTTCGGTGACATCGACGGCGACGAAGCCGCCGCTATGCGTTACACCGAGGCGAGAATGAATAAGCTCTCGCTCGAATTGGTCCGCGACATCAACTGCGACACCGTCAACTTCATGGCCAACTACGATGGCACTGAAGTCGAGCCGGAAGTCCTTCCTTGCCGTTTCCCGAACCTTTTGGTCAACGGCTCCCAAGGCATTGCCGTCGGTATGGCGACCAACATGGCTCCCCACAACATGAGGGAGGCCATCGACGCCGTCATCGCCGTTGCGCAGAACCCCGATTTAACTCCGGCCGAGATCATGGCGGAATACCTCCATGGCCCCGACTTCCCCTCCGGCGGCATCATCTTGGGCCGCAAAGGAATCCTTGATGCCTATACCACCGGCACCGGCACCATCACCATCCGCTCCAAATACCATGTGGAGGAGATGGCCAACGGCAAATCCCGCATCATCGTCACCGAAATCCCATATCAGGTGAACAAATCCGCGATGATTCAGAACATCGCGCAGCTTGTTCGCGACAAGGTCATCGACGGCATCACCGATGTCCGCGATGAATCCAACAAAGAAGGCATCCGCGTCGTCATCGAAATCCGCAAGGATTACATCCCCGAAGTCGTCGCGAACAACCTCCTCAAGCACACCTCGCTTCAAACCAACTTCGGCATCATCAACCTTTGCTTGGAGGATGGCGCACCGAAAATCCTGCCAATTAACGAACTGCTTATCGATTATGTCGAATTCCAGATCCGCGTTTTGACCAGGAGAACCCAGTTCTTGCTGAAACGCGATACCGATCGCCTTCACATCGTCGAAGGCTTGATCCTCGCCCACGACAACATCGATGAAGTCATCCACATCATCCGCGATTCCAAAGATGATGCTGAATCCACCGCTAGGTTGAATGCCAGATTCGGCCTCTCCCAGGCGCAGTGCGACGCCATCTTGGCGATGACCCTCCGCCGTTTGCAGGGCATGGAGCAAGACAAGCTATTGGCCGAAAAGGCGAACCTTGAGGCCAACATCGCCGAATACAACAGATTGCTCTCCAGCCGCGACAACATCGTTGAGCTCCTCATTCAGGAAATCACCGCCCTCAAAGAGAAATTCGGCGATGATCGTCTCACCGAAATCTCCGATGATGTGGCCGATATCGACAACGAAGACCTCATCCCGCAGAAGAACATCATCATCGCCTTGACCCGCAACAACTACATCAAGCGCGTCGATGACGATACCTTCTCCGCCCAGCATCGCGGCGGCAAGGGAATCACCGGCATGAAGACCGTCGGCGGCGACACCGTGAAGCTCATCAAGCACACGAAGACCCACACCGACATCCTCTTCTTCACGACCGCTGGCAAAGTCTACCGTCTCCGCGGCTACCAGATTCCCGATTCCGGCAGGACCGGCAAAGGCATGCCTGCCCAGAACTTCCTTAACCTCGCCAAAGAGGAGAAGGTCGTCGCAATCGTCCCGATAGACGAATACAACGATGGCGAATACCTCTTCTTCATCTCGAAGAAAGGCGTCGTAAAACGTACCTCCGTCATGGAATTCGCCTCCATCCACTCCAACGGCAAGATCGCGGTTGGCTTGAGGGAAGGCGATGACCTATTCGATGTCAAATTGACCGATGGCCAGGCGATTGTCGCCCTTGCTTCCGACAACGGCAAGATGGTCAGCTTCTACGAGACCGATGTCCGCGCGATGGGCAGAACCGCCGCCGGCGTCAGGGGCATGGACCTCGCTGATGACGAAGTCATCGTCGGATCCGTGTCCACCTGCGAAGGCGACAGGATCTTGGTTCTCACCACCAGGGGCTTCGGCAAGATCTCTTACGCCAAAGACACCGAAGTCACCCTTGAAGACGGCACCGTCCGCACCTATGACGGATACCGCCTCACCAAGAGAGGCGCCAAAGGCGTCATCACCGTCAAGACCTCGCCGAAGACCGGCAAGCTCTGCGCGGTTAAGGCCGTCAACGGCGATGAAGACTTGCTTGTCGTCACCGCTTCCGGCATCGTGGTCCGCACCCCGATTTCCGAAATCAAGATCGCGTCCAGGAACACCCAAGGCGTCAAGATCATCAATGTCGATGAAAAGACCAGGGTCGCCTCCGCGACCATCATTCCTCACTCCGACATCGAAGACGACGACGGATTAGAGGAAGGCGAAGTCGCCGAATTCGAAGGCGAAGAACCGGTTACCCCGGATCAAGTCGACGAAGTCGGATCCGAAGAATAAACAAAACCCAACCAAAAAGAGACTTGCCGACGCAGGTCTCTTTTCCTTTGCTTTCTATTGAATTCAAATACACGGGTCGCTTATTTTAGACTCGGATGACCAATAAGGCGGCAGCCATATTGCCATGATACAGAATCCTTCCGTAGAAGTCTCTGGTGGTGTCGTCTCTAGCGGTGTATCTTCCGAGAATCTGCCCTCCGAAACTGCGGACTGTTATATCGCCGTTCGACTCATGATCCAAATAACCGATGATCCTTCCGCCAAATTCACGAATGGTTTCTCTTCCAGACATATCAATGATCCTCTTTTCTTTATTATGTCCTATCCGCGTTCGCTTATAAAGAGAGCACCCCTTTCTTTATATATACGCGCGCGTAATGGAAATTAGATTTTTTGCTTCAAGCAAAACGCCCGATATCCTTAAATGCGCTTCCCTTGTTATAATGGGCGCAGGGTCAAACATATGAAAAGATATCCGTTGATTTTCCTTTCTTTCCTCGCCTTATCTTGCTCTTCCTGCGCTTTCTTACCTTCTATAGGCGGCGGCACAGGAGAGTCCTCTTCCTCTGCGGCCACTCCTGCGCAAGGAGACGGGACCACCGTCACCGCGGAAGAATTTGACAACCTGTTCAATCATTATGGCCTGCTCAGCATCAAAGACCGCTACCTTCTCAGTATGAGCATGGTTTTCGGCGATTATTCCTATGCCTACCATTTTAATGACGGCATCGACATCGATCATGGCGATTTCAACCGAAATTATGCTTACGCTACCCACACCGGTGCAGATGACTACGAATACAGATTGAAATACAGGTCGAACGGGGACAACACATATAAAGAATATTTGTATATTTACGATTTGGATGGCCCGGCGGATATATTGCAAAACGACCAGTGGACCTACGATGACCTGTTCGATTTGAGCTATTTGCAAGTCGGCCTTCAGTTTTCGATGTTCGAATACACCACGGGAGCAAAATGGTACGAGCTGAAAGAAAAATATGAGTTCAAGGGAGCATTCCTTGGAAAAGAAGTGGACATGTCCATTAACCCGATGACGGTTGTCTTTGAAAACGGACGCTTTAAGCAAGCCTTTGGGACGATGCATACCAAACAGTTCCGAGACATTACCTTCAATTTAGATGTTTATTATGACAACCTGCCCGAGCTTGAAGAAGTAACCGTGAATTATCGCGACAGGCAGTTCTACCTAACTCAGATTGTCGGAATCGACGACGAGTCCGGCAGCAGAATCAACGTTGAAACGAATACAGCAGTTGAAAGATACCGATTGTTCTCCTCGGTCGAATATACCTTCTTCGCCGACAAAACCTACCAATCCAAATCCTATGTTGCCGACGCGCCCGTGGGCGAGAATAGGCTTGAGTATGTCCACGGCACCACAGAGAAGAGGTTTGTCGATGGCAAATATTGCTTCAGCGCCTTCCCGAAATACATAAAGAACCAAGCGGAAGGCCATACCGAAGCAAGCCCGTCCGCTGAAATCAACGCATGGTATGACGAAGAAACAAAACGCCTCTATGTTCCTACGGATACTATCATGGCCGTCAGCGGAACAGGCTATAGGGCAGTGTATGTGCTTGCCGAGAATGACCGTCAAAAATGGAAGATCTCCTATTATCCTTTTGGAAACGAGGAAGGAGAAACGGAATATGAAGAACAGGCTTGGTGGAGAAAAGAGCAATTCTTGCTTGGGCGCTTCGATTCTCCAACGCTGGTATCGCCCTCCCAACATTTGAATGACGCGTTGCTGCAGGCTTCCGTGGCCGATGCATATATAGAGCTCTATTATCAGAACCGTTATTTCTTTGATATGTCATACGACGGGTATGATCCCGAAACCTTGGAACTCTATCCAAATAGCCACCAAAACTATGGATGCGTTGACGAGATTGCTCCGGGCGCGACGTTCACTTGCAATTGTATATCCTTCGACGAATACGAAGACTTTAGCCGGTTCGATATGGAGATTGTGGACAACAACCTGGTCTTCGTGGACGAGAACACGATAGAGCGTCATAACGAATACGCATACGCAAAAGACCCAGAGACGAATCGTTGGCTATACGAAGAGGTTGTTTGGCAATTCCATCGCAGCCTCTAAACCAGTTATAAAAAACGCAAAAAAAGTAAAAATATTTTTCGAAATCTTTGCAATTTTTCTTTTTGTTCCATCAAATTATTTCGATGCAGTCGAATAAAAACTGTAAAAAACGAATTTGAAAAATATTTTTAAAAAAGTGTTGACACACCTAAATAATAAGTGCACAATATAGGGTCGCCCCGAGGAAGGGGGTCCGCAAGGGCCACCGATTCGGAGTGATCGCCTGGCCGCCACAAGCGACTTCGGCGCGAGGAAGGAAGCCCGCCTGCTTCTCCCGCAAGGGACCTGTCAAATGGGGCGCTGCCATGGATTCCACCACCTCGTGCGATCTGGGCCATGGACAAAGGACGTACCGCTATCACGGTGCGCACCACGGGAACCATCCCCGCTCGGTAAACCGAACAACGATGGGCGCTGGCCAAGGCTTAATCCCCTTGCTTCAGCGAAAAGCCTACGCTTCCATTGAGGAAGCAGGAGGCGCACCTGGTCATTCTGGTGTGGCGCAAGCCTACAAAAGGAATGATGGCTGGGACTTACGAAGGTAAGGAACCTGGTCAATCGGGAGATCGGTCCCCAAATGCCGCATCCCTGAGCGAATCGCGATCGCTGGTAAACCAGAAAGCGCGTCTGCCGATAAGTAAGCTGCTTCGAAAACAGCCCAAAAACCGGCGATGACCCCTAAAGGAAACCATGGGGCCAGCCGAGGATTCCTCCCTCGGGGCGTAAACGCCAAAAACGAAGGGTGCTGTCGGGATAGCCTAAAAGCCTTGAAGACAGCATGGCGGTGGAAGAGATTCCATCCTCGGCTGATCCTGCCGTCCGATGAATCGGTTCAGGGTCGTTCCAAAGAGAAACCGGTCAGGGAAACCTGACAATGGCCTCCCGGAAGCCTCACCGAGGTGCAAGCCTCCTTGAGGGGTCAGGATACCCAACCTGGTCTCTGGCATCACCAGAAAATCAAAAGAGGGTTCGTGAGAAATCACGTTAATCTAGGGCTGGCTCGCAAGAGTTAACCTAGGGCGCTGGAGATCGCACCTGGTAAACCAGAAGGAATCTCCTTCTCGGGGAAAACCGCCGGTAAAACGGAGTGGCCCCTCGGGATAGCCATGAAAGTCGCCGCAAGGCGAGGTAATGGCCGGGAGTCATCCCCTCCCAAAGTGAAACTGGAAAAAGCGGGATGTCAAACGAAGGGTCGATTGGAAAGCCGATCGATACCCGCTTGAGAACTTAGGCGAATCCATAAACCTAAGGTGCCCAAAGGGGCTCGGCGTGCGGTAGACCGCTGGAAATGCCCCCAATCCTCGTCCCTTACCCCCTTCTCGCGAGAGAAGGAACCCCGAGGAATCCGATGCAAGTCGGAGCCGGCTAGCGAACCCCCGGCGAGGGTAGCTCCCTCAAAAAGGACGCTTCTCCATCAAACCGATACGAATTGGGAAACGATCGGCGGATGAAGAGATGGTTGAATCGGAGCAATCTGATTCTTCCGATGGAAGATTGGAGTTCTTCCCCCTGGTGAACCAGAAAACCAAAAACCACAAGGCAAAGCGACGATCGTTGATAGCGGTTCGTCGACCGACCTTGAAATCCCGGTTGGCAACTTCCGGAAGCGCCTGACATGGAAGCTTACGCGCGGTAGTCCGCAAAGAAGCACTGATCCCGTCGGAATGGAGACTCCTGACGTTAAAAAGTACTACCAAAGGGCACCTCGCAGCAATGCGAGGCGTTTTCTTTTGTAGGCACAAAAAGCACGCTTCTCCTTTAAAAAGGAGTTTTATCCTATCTTCGTTGCGAAACGGGGACTATAATTGCCAAGGAAACATTTCTCGCCCGCATAAACGGGGCGATAGGAGAAAGTCATGATCGACATCAAATTGATTCTCGAAAAGCCGGAATACGTCAAAGCGGCTTTAGCGAAAAAACTTTGGGACTTCGACCCGAAGCCAATTCAGGATTTGGCGGAAAAGCGCCTTGACCTCATCAAGAAAGTCGAGGCCAACAAAGCGGAGCAGAACCGTTTGTCCGCTTCCGTCCCCCAAATCAAGAAAGAAGGTGGCGACGTTGCCCCGATCTTTGCCAAAGTCAAAGCCCTCGCCGCCGAAAATAAAGCAGGGGAAGAAGAACTTGCCCGCATCGAGGCTGAATTGAAGGCCCTGATCGAGGTTCTTCCTAATCTTCCGGATGACGATTTGCTTGCCGGAGGGAAAGAAAACAACACCCCCATCGCGCATTTCGGCACCGAACGCGAATTCGGCTTCAAGCCAAGGAACCATGTCGAACTCTGCGAGATGTGCGGATTGATCGATTACAAGAGAGCCGCCAAAATCTCCGGAACCGGTACCTGGATCTACACCAATCTCGGTGCCCGTTTGGAGTGGGCGTTGCTCAATTATTTCATCGAATGCCACCTTGCTGACGGGTATGAGATGATCCTCCCGCCGCATATCCTCAACTACGAATCCGGATATACCGCTGGCCAATTCCCGAAATTCCAGGAGGACGTCTTCTGGCTCGAAGGCATGGAGCCTAGGAAATTCATCCTTCCGACCGCCGAAACGGCTCTGGTTAACCTGCACCGCAACGAAATCCTCTCTTTGGACGATTTGCCTAGGAAATACTTCGCCTACACCCCTTGCTACCGCAAAGAGGCCGGCTCCTACCGCACCGAAGAAAGAGGCATGATCCGCGGATATCAGTTCAACAAAGTCGAAATGGTCCAATACACCACCGAAGAAGGCAGCGATGCCGCGTTCGAGGAAATGGTCAATAAGGCCAGAAAACTAGTCGAAGGCCTAGGATTGGTCCATCAGGTCGATAAGCTCGCCGCTGGCGATTGCTCTCACTCCATGGCGAGGACTTACGATATTGAAGTCTGGATTCCGTCTATGGGCATCTATAAGGAAGTCTCCTCCGTCTCGAACGCGAGAGACTATCAAGCCCGTCGCGGCATGTGCCGTTATAAGGGCGCGGACGGCAAAACCCATTATTGCCACACCTTGAACGGATCTGGCCTGGCGACAAGCCGCATCTTCCCCGCTTTGGTGGAACAATACCAGCAAGAAGATGGCTCGATCGTCGTCCCTGAAGTCCTAAGGAAATATCTCGGTGGACTTGAGGTCATCAAACCCATTAAATAAGTCGAATATCAAACACATATTGGCTCTTTTCCAAAAATGCCCGGAGAAGAGCCTTTATTTTTGCACTGCAAAATTTATGCCTTTGATGCTGAAAATGGGGTTGACGGGAAGCGACCAACAAGGTTTAATATGTGTCGACCGGCCATAATTGTGGGATGTCCGCAGTGACGGTCATTTTTCTTTCTTGCGAACTTTTTGCGGCGGTGAGATCCTAGCCGTTTCAGAATCGTCAAAGTAAGTTAGGTAAGGCAGGCCAGCTTTTTTTGCTCGAAGGATTTTGTCGATCAATTTTTCGTCGGCGTCACATAAACGGAATAAAGGCAGTGTTGTTTTGCTAAACTCATGACCTATTTCCCCTTTTCTTATTTGCAAACGAAGATAGCTGGCCTCCGCTTTTCTCCGAAGCATGCCACTGCTCGCCACAAATTCTGGGTTTTCAAGCAAGCGGATAGCCTTTCGCTTCCAATCCCCTTTTGCGTGCGATATGGTGAAGCCTTCCACCAACTCTTCGTCGCCCGCAATAATAACAGCGGGATGATTTGCGGGATGGTAAAAACGGAATACCCTGTAAGACTTGAGCATGCCCGCCTGCTGTATCTCTTTCCTTTTGCTTCTTTTTGATCTTTTGCTCATAACAAACTCCTGGCGAATTAACTCCCCTCACTTATTTAATTGGCGATGAGATGGCAAAAAGGACTCAACTTTTTTGAAAAAGCATTTAAGTCAAAATGAAAATATAGATTTCATCGAGATAAATATTTTTGGGTTTGTCATGCTGAAAATGGAATTGACGGAGCGTTTATCTTTTGATTTAATATTGCTCGACCGGGCATAATTGTGGTTCACTCCGCAGTGACGGTCATTTTTATTTTTCGTCTAGAAAACGCGTTGGTAGTTGCTTTGTAAAAATGTATAATTATCCCGCCATCGCGAGGAGCGAGCTATGAACCAGGTCAGGCGGGGAACCGAGCAGCCTTAAGTAATTTGCCCCTGTGCGGTGGTTTTGATTTATCATTTGATGTATGGAAGATAAATTCATGGCGCTTGCCCTAGAAGAAGCGCGCCTCGCCCTAGAAGAAGGTGAAGTGCCTGTTGGGGTAGTCATCGTAAAAGACGGCAAGGTAATCGCCAGAGCGCATAACCGCCGCGAAAACGATTTAGATATCGCTGGCCACGCCGAAATATTAGCGATGCGCGAAGCCGGCAAGAAGCTTGGCACATGGACTTTGGAGGGTTGTACGATCTACGTTACCCTAGAACCGTGTTTGATGTGCGGCGCAGCTTTATTGCAAAGCAGAATCTCTTCTATTGTATATGGGGCAGACGACCCTCAATACGGCGCGATCTCAACGAAAGAGCACCTCTTCGATGGGGCGAAAACCCTTGTCTATCGAGGGGTGGAAAAAGAAGAATGCGCAAGAATGCTCAACGCTTTCTTCGCTTCCAAGCGACAATAAAGTTACACTGTATAAAAAAACTTAAATAAGACACTATAGGTGTCTTTTTTCCTGTTATACTAATATATGCGTTTGGAGGAAGCGAGCATGGAAGGCGACCATATTTCTGTCAGGCTTTCTCATGTAGATAAGAACTATTACATCGGGAAGATGGCTTTTCCTGCCCTCCGCGATGTGAGCCTTTCCTTTCCTAACCGCGGCTTAATAGCGATTCTTGGCGAAAGCGGTTCTGGGAAAACCACCTTGCTGAACATTATCGGAGGCCTCGACCACGCTACCGGAGGCGAGGTTTTCGTGAATGAGCAGTCCACCAAATCATTTAAGCCCAGCGATTGGGATGATTATAGAAACAAGCGCATTGGATTTGTTTTCCAATCCTACAACCTTATCGCCCATTATTCGGTTCTTCAAAACGTCGAACTCGCGCCTCGCCTAGCAGGATTAAGCAAAGAGCAAAGAAGAGACACGTCCCTCGCGGTTTTGGAAAAAGTGGGCTTGAAGGAGCTTGCCAAAAAACGTCCGAACCAGCTTTCTGGTGGCCAAATGCAAAGGGTTGCAATCGCCAGGGCGCTTGCTAATGATCCAGAGATTATCTTGGCTGATGAGCCCACAGGCGCTTTGGATACCCAGACGTCGCTTCAGGTAATGGAATTGCTGAAGGAAATCTCCAAAGAGCACTGCGTTATTTTGGTTACGCACAACGAAACGCTGGCCAATGCATATGCAGAACGCATCATCCGCATGAGCGACGGCAGGGTTTCAAGCGACTCCGCTCCATTAGAAGACATCGGCTCCGTTCCTGAGGTCAAAGCCAAAAAGAAGGCAGGCATGTCTTTATTGACGCTTATCAATTCCTCTTTCCAGTCCGTGAAATCGAAGAAAGGCAGAACCGCCCTTACGGCTGTTGCCTGCTCCATCGGAATCATCGGAATCGCCCTTGTGTTGGCGACGAGCAACGGCTTTTCAGGATATGTCAGCAGGGTTGAAACATCGGTTGCTTCCAGCGTGCCTATTTCCATTTCCCCGACCATTTATTCGTTCAACAGCAAAATCGTGGAAGACTATTCCGAATCCGCCGCCTTCCCAAGCGATAACAAAGTGAGGGTCTACGACACCAGTTCCAATGCCTTCGTTGCTCATAGAAACGAATTCACGCCAGAATACTTCGACTATCTTCAGCGCGTCATGGACGATCCAACCTGCGAAGCTTATGGAACGGCCATGTCGATCATGAAGAACCGCGACGGCTTTTCCATGCACATGCTTGCTCTTGATGGCGACACCGAAAAAGTAAAAGAAATCAACACCTATTCCTCTGCGGGCACGCTTGGCAGCGCGATAAGTTCGGTGGCTAACCTTCCGGCGACCGTCATGCACGAGCTATACGGCGACGAGAAAAGCATGTCCTCCGCCTATGACGTTTTAGCGGGTCATTATCCCAAAGAAAAAGATGAGATGGTGCTGATTATCGATCGCTTCAACCGCGTTGAAATGGGAACGTTAAGGAAGTTGGGAATCCTGCATTCCAGCGCGAACTATGAAACGATGGAAGGGCACACCATCGATTTCTCCGATATTCTTTATGAAGGGTTGGGCGACGCCAAATTCAAGCAGTATAAGTGCTACCGAACCAGCGATTACTACCGCATAAACGATATTCCTTCCCGAACAATTACAAGAGACAGCTGGGAAGACATCAGCTACAATTTGCTTCAAGGGAGGTTCGTCGGAACCGAATCCACAGCCGAGCTCACCGTCTATCCGGCCCAAGATATTGAGGACGTGTATGCAAATGACGATATTTTCCACCCCGTCAATTGCAAGATTGTCGGCATCCTAAGGCCTACGAAAGAAAGCTATCTCAGCCTTATGCCTACCTCTATCGGATATTTGCCTTCTTTAACAGAATATTTGGTCGAGGACATTTCGGAAGGCGGGGCGGGAAAGCCTATCGCCGATGCGCAAAAAGAGAATTGGTTCATCGCCAGAAACTACTTAAAAGACAGTGAAGGCGAGTTCGTTTTGGATGACGATGGGAACAAAACCATCGACACGGTCAACGATGGGCTGTGCCGATTGAACAACGCGTTTGAAGAACTCAAAAAAGTTCTTGAAACGCAGGGGACCGAAGGCGAGGACAGCGTCTCGTCGACCACCATCACCAACGCGTTCAACAAAGTGCCGACGGTCGTGTGGGCATATGCTTACTTTGACGAGGGCACAACAACCTACCTCTATAACGCGTCATCCTCCAGCTATTTCTCGCTGTGCCGGAATTATGGCGTGGAACTCAAACGAATCGATTCCTCTTTGCTAAAGGCAGAAACCCTTCTTGCGAAACTCATCACTAAAGGCTTCTTCTCCGACCATGATCAAGTAAATTTCATCGACCTCCTTGGGTTCATCCAGGCTTATTCCGCAATCAAGGCCGTTTTAGTGTTCCCCAAATCCTTGACGACAAAAGAAGCTTTGGTGGATTACCTCAACAAATGGAATGAGGGCAAAGCCGATTCCGAAAGCATCTATTTCAACGACGTCATGTCTACGTTTACGGATTCCATCGGAATGATCGTTTCGGTCATCTCCGCGGTTTTGATCACGTTCGCATCCATCTCTCTTGTCGTCTCTTCTGTGATGACCGCGATCATCACCTATATCTCCGTCATTGAGCGCACGAAAGAGATCGGCGTTCTGCGTGCCTGCGGCGCAAGGAAGAGGGACGTGGGTCGATTATTTGAGTCCGAATGCCTGTTCGTCGGCTTATTTGCAGGCGCGATCGGAGTCGCTTTGTCTTATTTGATATGCATCCCGATCAACGCCATCCTGAACGCGAATTTCCCAACCTATAACCTTGGGCAAATCGCAATGCTGCATCCGCTTCATGGCTTGCTGCTATTGGGAATCGCGGCCGTGTTGGGGCTATTAAGCGGTTTAGTGCCGTCCCGCCTTGCCGCAAGAAAAGACCCCGTCATCTGTTTAAGGAGCGAATAAATGCCAGCGAAAGGATTAAAGGCCATCAACAAATACATTAACGAAGCGGAGCCTATTGAAGTATCTCCTTCCGTCGGTTTAACCGCGGACCAGGTTAAGCAAAGAAGAAAAGAAGGCCTCGTCAACAAAACCAAGAAGCACGTGACCAAAAGCTATTGGAGGATTTTCACAGACAATTTCTTCAATTTCCTGAACATGCTGATGGTCGCGGTTTTGGTCTTCATGATCATCGCGGGCCTCAGCTGGTCCCATTATCTATTCTTGTTCATTTTGACCGCGAACATCATCGTCGGCATCGTCCAAGACGTTCACGCAAGGCACTTGGTCAGCAACCTACGCGTCATCACCGACCCGAAAGCCAATGTTTTGCGGGAGGGCAAAGTCGAGGAGGTCCCGATGGACGGCGTCGTCTTAAGCGACATCATGATCCTTGGCCCCGGCGACCAAATCGGCGCCGACTGCAAAATCGTGGAAGGCGAAGTGTCGGTTGACGAGTCCTTGCTAAGCGGCGAATCGCGCTCCATCAAGAAAACGGTGGGGGACCAGCTTCTTTCCGGCACGTTCTTGACCAAAGGCACCTGCAAAGCCGAAGTCATCCGCGTCGGCAGCGCCAATTACGCGGAGACCCTGCAGAAGAAGGCAAGCCAATTCACCCGTCCGAAATCCGAAATCAAGAGCTCCATCAGCCGCTTGATGATCGTCTGCTGCGTCATCGCCATCTTGCTTGGCCTATTCACTTTCTTGGCGTGGCTAATCCCGCAGCTTGTCGGAGGAAAGAAAGCGGGCGAAATCTTCGTTTACGGCGATCCCGACCTCAATCGCTTCATCGAAGGCGCGACGGGGTCTATGGTCGCCATGCTTCCTACCGGCATGTTCTTGCTGACCTCTCTTGCATTAACCTCCGGCGTCGTCCGCCTGGCCAAAAAGAATATGTTGGTCCAACAGCTTTACTGCATTGAGGCTCTTGCTAGGGTCGATGTGCTTTGCCTAGACAAAACCGGCACCCTGACAGATGGATTATTGACCGTTACCGAGTTCGTTCCGTTTGGCGAATACACCGAAGAGTCGCTGCGAGAGGCGGCGAAAAACGTTTTGGCATTTACTCATGACGGCAACCCCACGGCAATCGCTTTGCGCGCCGCATGCGGATCGGAGAGCAACGAAACGCCGCGCGAGGTTTTGCCTTTCGATAGCGGAGTCAAATACGCCGCTGCGACATTAGAAGGGAAGGGAACCTTTGCCTTAGGCGCCTATGGATTCATCCCCGGCGCGCAGGATGAGAACATGCGCCTGAAGATGGAAGAATACATGAGGAAAGGATACCGATGTCTTATCGTCGCGCATTCAGACGGAGAGATAAATCAATCCACGGCCCCCACGGATTTCGCTTTAATGGGCTTTGTGGTGCTGTTTGACCATATCCGCGACGACGCATACAAAAACATCGCCTGGTTTAGGGATAACGGCGTTTCGGTTCGCGTGATTTCGGGCGATGACGCAATCACGGTCTCCGAGATTGCCAAACGAGCTGGCGTAGAAGGCGCGGAACGCTACGTTTCTTTAGAGGGCATTCCGACCGAGGAAGTCGCCAAATTCGCCAGCGAGTTTGTCGTTTTTGGACGCGCAACGCCCGAACAAAAAGCGGTTTTGATCGAAACCTATAAAACCGCTGGCCACAAAGTCGCTATGACGGGAGATGGCATCAACGATATCTTGGCGTTGAAGGTCGCCGACTGCTCCATCGCTATGGCAAGCGGCTCAGACGCGGCAAGGAACGTCAGCCACTTGGTGTCTTTGGAATCCAACTTCTCGAAGCTGCCAAAAGTGGTAGAAGAGGGGAGGCGTGTCATCAATAACCTGCAGAGAAGTTGCTCTTTGTTCCTAAACAAAACCCTCTTTGCGGTCATTGTCACGTTCGTGTTTATCATCTCTTCGCTTTATGGCGGCAGAAGCTATCCGTTCTCCACGTCTAACCTGCTTGTCTGGGAAATCTTCGCCATCGGCAGCCCGGCCTTCTTCTTAGCGCTGCAAACATCGTCTGGAAGATTGCGCGGGAGCTTCTTGCAGAACGTTTTGATCAACGCCATACCAGCCGGCATCGCGGAATGCGTGGCAGCGTTTACTCCGTTAATCATCGCCTTGATTGCGCCTGAATCGCTGACGTGGTCCGAAGATATTTTCACAGGCTCATTCGAAGCCGCCAAAACGCTGTCCGTGTGTTGTTTCACAATGGTGAGCTTTGGCGTTCTTGTTAAGGTGTCTCTCCCCTTAGACAAATACCGCATCAGCGTGGTCTTGGCGTTTGTCACGATGGGTTTGACCGTGATGTTTGGGGATTTCTTCGCCAGAGGCAAGATATTGGCCCTCAATTGGGAAGGCCTAAAACCGATGTTTATCGTCTATTGGATAATCCTCGTCGTCGTGTGCATCGCCCTTTATTGGTTGATCGCATGGTTTGGCGAGAGAACGAGCAAAGCGCTCAGCAATGGCGCGGAGGAAGAATAATGATTACCGAAGCAAAGTTTAAGTACGCCCTCAAAGAGATGATGGCGGAATTGCCAATTGAGGACATTAACGTCACCGCGCTTTGTCAAAAATGCGGCTGCCACAGGCAAACGTTCTATTATCACTATCAGGACATCTACGATTTGATCGCGGCGATTTTCTTGAACGAAAACCTGGCCGAACTCGAATCCGCCCGCTCCACGATTGAGGCATTAAAGGCGTTTGTCCATTATGTGAAAGGCAATTTCACCTTCCTCAGGGCGACGTATAACTCTGCGGCCCGCGACCTTACGGACGATTTCATTTTCAACAAGCTGAACACCAAGTTCGTTTATCTTTGGAGCGCCGACCCGTCCATCGACATCAAGCGCGACGGCTGCCGCAATGCCGCGAGAAGGTTTGCCCACATCATCGCCGATGAGTTCGGCCATTGCTTCCGCGACCCGAAATTGACTCCCGAAAAGTGCTCAAGGAAGATGAATAAATTCATGGACAACGCCGCCACGATTCTTTTGCCTCAGATCATGGCCCTCTCCAAGAAGGAGGAAGGCAGATGATAGACTTCGATTTCGTAAGCCCAACCAAAGTCTATTTTGGAAAAGGGAAAGAAAACCTTATTGGCCAAGCGGCCAAAGAACATGGGTTCCATAAAGCCTTGCTGGCCTATGGATCTGACAGGATCAAAGCAAGCGGACTTTATGCCTTAATTACGCAAAAACTGCGCGAATCTGGGGTCGAATATATCGATTTTGCAGGGATTCGTGCAAATCCCACCATCGAAAGAGTTCGCGAAGGCGTGGCTTTGGCCAGGCAAGAAAACGTGGACTCCATCATCGCCGTCGGGGGCGGATCCATCATTGATACCGCCAAGTCCATCGGCATCGGTTTTTACTACGATGGCGACCCGTTTGACTTCAATTTAAAACTGGCCGTCCCCAAAAAGACGCTTCCTCTTGGCGTCGTTTTGACCATCTCCTCCGCTGGGTCGGAGATGTCGAATTCCTGCGTCATCCAAAATGATGCTCTCGGCATCAAGCAAGGGCTCAACTATGACCTGATTAGGCCTGTCTTTGCCATCGAAAACCCTGAACTCACCTATTCGGTATCCGCATATCAAACCGCGGCAGGCTTCTCTGACATCATGATGCACTCTTTGGAACGCTATCACGGAGACGGCGAATCCTTGGCGGATGAATGGGCTCTCGATTTGATTGCCGACACGATGAAAAATGGCGTTCGTGTATTGAATAACCCTAGCGACTATGACGCCCGCGCGGCTTTGATGATCAATAGCTCGCTGTCCCATAACGGCGTGACCGGCATCGGAAAGAAATACGCTTTCGTCGTCCATCCGCTGGAGCATGCCTTAAGCGGATACAAACCCGACATCACCCACGGCGCAGGCGTGGCGATGATTTACCCGGCTTGGGCGAAGTACGTCTACAAGAAATCAATCGGCAAATTCGCACGACTTACTGAGCGTATTTTCAATATTCGTGGTACAGATGACGAACAAACGGCTATAATAGGCATCGACGCCATGAAGAAGTTCTTCGCGTCAGTCGGCATGCCAACCTCCTTTAAACAGGTTGGTCTTACCGAAAAAGACATACCTTCCTTGGTTAGAATCGCAAGCGGCAACGGCACACGTTTGATTGGCGGTTGCCCCCAATCATTAGGCGCGGAAGACATTGAGAAGATATACCGCAGCCTGTTATCCGAGGAGGACACTCTATGAAGAAAAGTGAATTCGCGACGTTCGTCGCATATCTGGCCATGTTCGGTGTGGCTATTTTAATTGGCATGGTCTGGCTGAGACCTGTCATTTCGGCAAACGCGCACACGCTCGGAATCCCTTATGTCTTGTTGGTTATCCTCTCCCTTTTGGCCGGCGTTATTTTGAACGCCTTGCTGATTGAAAGCGGACACCTATTGGGCGCCAAACTCGGCAAATACGAGGTCTTGGTCTGGAACGTTCTGTTTGTCGGCTTCAAAAAGAAAAACGGCAAAAAGAAGTGGGGCCTGTCTTCGTTTGAAGGGTTCACCGGCGAGACCAAGGTCAAGCCGCTCGATGTCGAAAAATCCTCTTTGTCCGGCTATATCGCGTTCCCGCTCCTTTGGCTTTTGATCGAAGTCGTCGCCTGCGCGATCATGATCGCAATCTCCAAGAGGCTGCAGAACACCGGTTCTGATTTCTCTGTTCCCGGCATCGCCTGGATGGAGATCTTCGCCATCGTCCTTCTTGGCACCGCCGCGATGCTTTATGTCTACAACATCTTCCCGGCAAGGCTAGACACCGTCAC